>JAKAXS010000263.1 GCA_021816505.1 Pseudomonadota bacterium | reverse complement strand
GCTGATGAACGACGGCGCCCAGCCCGGCACGGCCCTGCATCTCGATCTCGAGGTGACGAACCCGAAGACAAAGGAAACGAAGCGCTTCTACTCGGCGGAGTTCGGTGTGTGGTCCATGGATCGGACGCGGGCGCGGGCCTACACGGGCTTCTCGCCGATTACGCTGCAGGGACATTCGAGCCGGGCCGAGTCCGTGTTGTTCTACACACGCGGGGCGGAAGAAAAGCCGGACCAGGTTATCAACGAGCCGGGTACCTACCAGTTCAAGTTGACCCTCGTTGCGGCTGAAGGAAGTTCGAGCGGGTGGTTCTCGTTCGGGTCCAACAATCCCGTCAGCATCACGTTCGAGCGCGTGCTGCCGTTCTACGACGCCCGCGCTTTCGAGCAGGGTACGATCTTCATGCACGCGCCGGACTGGGCGGCGACGGGAAAGACGCTCCGCGTGCCGCGGCCTGACGCGCCGCCGGCTCCCGAACAACAATAAGTCAACACTTGCGTTTCTGTGAGAACTTGCGTTCGGCAATAAGCGGGTATATACCCGCAACTATGACAAGCGAATGCTATTGCGCACTGCTGCGGCAGGCTGCGCGCCTATCGACGGAACGCTACGACGCCGCGCTGGCGCCCTCCGGCGTCTCGGTTGCGCAATACAGCATGTTGCGGAAGATCGAAGCAGCCGGTCCGATTTCGCTGACGCGACTCGGCGACGAGACCCGACTGGAGCGCTCGACCGTAGGTCGCAACGCCAAGGTGCTCCACCGCATGGGGCTGATCGATGTCGCTGCCAGCGAGGACGACGCGCGGGAGACGGCGGTTGCGCTGTCACCGGTTGGCGCGCGGACGCTCGCCAAGGCAAAGCCGCTCTGGCTCAAGGCGCAAAAGGCACTGGAAGGCGAACTCGGATCTGCCGTCGCGCACCAGTTGCGCGCGATACTGCAAGCGGTTCAAGCCGCGCAAGGAGAGCGCACATGAGCATCTCGGCACGCGTGGCCGTGGCCCTGCAGGCGCGGGAGATACACTACGGCTGGGTCGTGGTTGCGACGACGTTTCTCGTCATGCTGGCGACGGCGGGTGCGATGGGCGCGGCCGGCATTCTCATCGATCCGCTGCAGAAGGAGTTCGGCTGGACCAACGCGCAGATCTCGACCGCGCTCTCCCTGCGGCTGGTGCTTTTCGGCCTGATGGGGCCGTTCGCGGCGGCGTTCATGACGTACTTCGGCGTGCGCCAAGTGGTGACGGTCGCCCTGTTGATGATCGCGACAGGCGTTGCGCTGTCGCTGTTCGTCACCCAGGTCTGGCACCTCCTTATCGTCTGGGGGATCGTCGTCGGGCTTGGCACCGGCATGACGGCCTTGGTGCTCGGCGCCATCGTCGCGACGCGGTGGTTCGAGCAGAAGCGCGGCATCGTCGTGGGATTGCTGACGGCCAGCATGGCGACGGGCCAGCTCATATTTCTGCCGATCCTGGCCGCCGTCTCGGAAAAGATCGGCTGGCGGCCGGCGCTTTGCATCGTCGTCGGTGCGCTGCTGGTGGCTCTCGTCGTGCTGCGGCTGTTCATGCGCGACAAGCCGGCGGATGTCGGTCTGGTCGCCTACGGCAGCAACGCACCGTTGGTCGCCTCTGAAGCGCCCCGCCAAGGCCTTGGCACCATGCTGCTGTCGCCGTTGCGTACGCTGCGCGATGTCTCCGGCAGCCGAACCTTCTGGGCCTTGTTTGCGGCCTTCTTCATCTGCGGCTTCAGCACCAACGGTCTGATCCAGCAACATTGGATTTCTCTTTGCGGCGACTACGGCATTGCGCCGACGGGCGCCGCGGGCATGCTCGCGATCGTCGGCGCGTTCGATCTGGTGGGCACGCTGGCTGCCGGGTGGCTGTCCGACCGGTTCGACAATCGATGGCTGCTGTTCTGGTTCTACAGCTTGCGGGGACTGTCGCTTATGTACCTGCCGTTCAGCGACTTCTCGATCCTGGCGCTGTCGTTCTTTGCGGTGTTCTACGGCCTCGATTGGGTGGCGACGGTGCCGCCCACGGTGAAGCTGACGGCGGAGCGCTTCGGAGCGGAAAAGGCAGGCCTGGTGTTCGGCTGGATCTTCGCCGGCCATCAGCTTGGCGCGGCGTCGGCGGCATACCTGGCGGGCGCGTCGCGGACGGGGCTTGCCACCTACACGCCGGCAATCTTCGCCGCCGGAGCGCTGTGTCTCGTGGCGGCGGTTCTGATGATCAGGCTGCGTCAGCAGCCGCTGCAGAATTTACAGCCAGCCTGAGCAGGCTATTTGTTCAGGGCCAGAACGAGCGCTTTGGGGTTGCCGCCGTTCTCGCTGATGTAGTTCTGGAACAACGTGTCCAGGAACGACGTCATGCGGAAGCCGATGACTTCGGCATCGCGTACTTTGTAGACCGCACCCCGTTTCACCAGGATCCAGCGGACGTCGTAGCTCTCACCGCTTTTCAGCGTGATGCGGCTGTCGACCGTCGCGCCACTCGTCGTTTCCGATTGGCCAGTCATGATGGCTTTGGCGACGGGATACTTCGGCGCTTCCTTGCCGGCGTAGCGCGCGATGAAGTTGATCATGCCGTTGTAATAGGCCGGACGATCGCCTTTCGGCAGCGCGCCGGCGTAGGATCCCAGAGCGGTCAACCCGATGGACGGCACGTCGGCGTGGCTGCGGATGACGCTCGCGAACGACTGCACCGACCCGGTGCGTGACGCGGCAATCAGTTCGTTAGCCACGCGCTGCATATAACCGGCGGCCGATTCAGCCCGCGCACCGGTTGATGCCAGCATGACGATTGCGGCCGCTAGGGCCAACACGGCCAGCGGGCCGCGCTTTACGGCAAGGTTCAACATAACCGGCTTAATTCCTCTTTGCGATCAGTGGTTGGCTGGCCTACGTCCCCGGCGCCGTGCCCCTGCAAATCAGTCTGCCTCAGTAACAGCATGCGGATGCCTTGTCGTCAAAGGGGCCACGACGGCAAGGCATGGGTGTGGCAACGCGCTGTGTCTAAACAGCACTTGACATATAAAGATGTGTTTATATGTTGATCGCTGAAATGGAGTGGTGGTGAAATGATCGGGACATTGCCGGCTTCCGACCTCGTGGCGGCGCTCAAAGCGGCGGCTGAGCCGACACGCCTGCGCATTCTGTCGCTATTGGCCACGGCGGAACTCAACGTCAAGGATCTGACGCAGATATTGGGGCAGAGCCAGCCGCGTATCAGCCGTCATCTGAAGTTGCTGACCGAGGCGGGCCTGATCGAACGCTTTCGCGACGGCAGCTGGGTCTACTTCCATGTCGCCGACCGGACCGAGTGCGGGCGTCTGGCGCTGCAGCTGGCACAAAGCGTGGATGCCGGTGAGGCTGTGACGCGTCGCGACCGGGAACGCTGCGCGGCGCTCAAGTCCGATCGCGAGGCTGAGGCACAGAGTTACTTTGCTTCACATGCCGCCGACTGGAATCGCATCCGCTCGCTGCACGTCGCCGAACACGAGGTGGAAGATGCGATGCTGGCCGCGCTGGGTGCGGGGCCGTTCAAGCTGTTCCTCGACCTAGGGACCGGCACCGGCCGCACGCTGGAATTGTTCGCGGGACGCTACGACCGCGGGCTGGGCCTCGACGTCAATCAGGCGATGCTGGCCTATGCGGAGGGCAATATCGCGCGGGCGAAGCTGGCCAATGCACAAGTGCGGCATGGCGATATCTATCACCTGGCGTTGCCCGACGGCTGCGCCGACGCGGTCGTCGTGCACCAGGTGCTTCATTTCCTGCCGGAGCCGGCGCTGGCGATCCGCGAAGCCGCGCGGGTCACGGCGCCGGGCGGCAAACTGCTCATTGTCGACTTCGCGCCGCACGAGCACGAGTTTCTGCGCGAGGAGCATGCGCACAAGCGTCTCGGGTTCTCCGGGGCGCAGATGACGCAATGGTTGAGCGATGCTGGGCTGACGCCGGGAAGCGCGCGCGAGTTCGCGCCTCCGCCAGGCGACCGGGCGGGTCTTACGGTGTCGCTTTGGGTCGCGTCGCGCCCGGCGGCCAAGACAACCGCATCGCGTTCAACGCAAAAGATTGAAACGGCTAGCCTGGAGACCGCACGCTGATGCCACCAGAAGGCAAGGAACGCAAAAGCAGGCTCGTTGGCTCGGGTGACATCGATGTGTCGTTCGAGTTCTTCCCGCCTAAATCGGAGAAGATGGAAGTGGCGTTGTGGACGGCCATTGGCCGTCTGGCTCCCCTGGCGCCGGAGTTCGTGTCGGTCACGTACGGTGCGGGCGGGTCCACGCGCGAGCGGACGCACAACACGGTCGCGCGGCTTGTCGAAGAGACGGCGTTGCGCCCGGCAGCGCATCTGACATGCGTCGAGGCGACGAAGGACGAGGTCGAAAACGTCGCCAGGGCCTATCAGCAAGCCGGCGTGCGCCACATCGTGGCGCTGCGTGGAGATCCGGCCGGCGGCGTTGGATCGGCTTACCAGCCGCATCCGGAGGGCTTCGCCAACGCCGCCGAACTGGTCGAGGGCTTGAAGAAGGTCGGTGGCTTCGAGATTTCCGTCGCGGGCTACCCGGAGAAGCATCCGGACAGCCCGAGCCTCAAAGCGGACATGGATAATCTGAAGGCCAAGGTCGACGCCGGTGCCGATCGCATCATCACGCAGTTCGGCTTCGACAATACGCACTTCCTGCGCTTTCTGGAGCGTGCGCGCGCCGCAAACATCTGGATTCCGATAACGCCCGGCATCGTGCCGATTCACAATTTCCGCCAGGTCGCGGGCTTTGCGGTGCGGTCGGGTGCGACGGTGCCGGCCTGGTTGGCGCGGCGCTTCGAAGGGCTGGACGAGGACGAGAAGACGAGCCATCTGGTCG
>JAKAXS010000262.1 GCA_021816505.1 Pseudomonadota bacterium | reverse complement strand
TTCCGATCTCACCAAGACCCGCCAGAACCTCCAGGACTACATCGCGCACTTCTCGGACAACGCCCGAGTCATCTTCGAGCAGTTCGACTTCAGCAACACCGTGAACCGGCTCGACAAGGCCGGGTTGCTGTTCAAGATTTGCAAGAACTTCGCCGAGATCGACCTGCATCCGTTTGCGGTCCCTGACCGGGCGATGAGCAACGTCTATGAGCACCTGATCCGCCGCTTCGGCGCCGAGGTCAACGAAGGCGCCGAGGATTTCATGACCCCCCGCGACGTGGTGCATCTGGCCACCGCGTTGGTCCTGGACCCCGACGACCAGTTGTTCGAGGCCAACCCCGGTCTGATCCGTACCTTGTACGACCCGACGTGTGGCACGGGCGGCTTTCTGACCGACGCGATGAATCACGTTGCCGAGTACAGTAACCGATCCAAGGCGCCGCCGATCCTGGTCCCCTACGGTCAGGAACTGGAGCCGGAGACGCACGCGGTTGCCGTCACTGGCATGCTCCTGCGCACCCTGGAGAGCGACCCAGGGCGCGACCTGTCCAAGAACATCGCCGGCCCCTTCAGCACGCTGTCACGCGATGCGTTCGCCGGGCAGCGTTTTCACTACTGCCTCTCCAATCCCCCGTTCGGCAAAAAGTGGGAGAAGGACCAGGCCGAAGTCGAGGCCGAGCACAAGCGCGGCGAGACCGGTCGATTCGGGCCTGGTCTGCCGCGCATCAACGACGGCTCCATGCTGTTCTTGATGCATCTGGCGAGCAAGCTGGAGCAGCCCGAGAAGGGTGGTGGCCGCGCCGCCATCGTGCTGTCAGGGTCACCGCTGTTCAATGGGGGCGCCGGTTCTGGCGAATCGGAGATCCGCCGCTGGCTCCTGGAGAACGACCTGGTGGACGCCATCGCGGCGTTGCCGACGGAAATCTTCTTTCGCACCGGCATCGCGACGTACCTGTGGATTCTCTCGAACAAGAAGCCTGCTCACCGTCAGGGCAAGGTTCAGTTGATCAATGCCTCGTCCTTCTGGACTTCGATCAAGAACGAGGGCAACAAGCGCCGCATCATCAGCGACGCGCAGCGAGACCAGATCGTTTGTCTTTATGCCGATGGGCAGGATGCAGAGCACAGCCGGATGGTGGACTATCGCACCTTTGGCTATCGGCGAATCCGAGTCCTGCGCCCGCTGCGCATGGTTCTTCGCTTTGACGAAAACGGCCTGGAGCGGCTTCGCGCGGACAAGCAGTGGGCCAAGCTCTCCCCGGAGCAGCAAACAGGCTGGGAAGCGGCCCTCTCGGGTGTGATGGAAAGCATCAAGCCCTACGCCTGGGCGGAACTCTTCGCCGAAGAGATCGGGCGGGCCGATCCGCGCATCGGGCGCGTGGGCAAGATGTTCGTCAAGGCGCTGCTCGAAGCCTTCGGCGTGCGCGACCCGGAAGGCGAGCCGGTGCGCAACGCGCAAGGCGACGTGTTGCCGGACGCGGATTTGACCGACTACGAGAATGTCCCGCTCACGCAGGACGTGAATAACTACCTCGCCCTGGAGGTCAAGCCGCACGTCCCTGACGCCTACATCGACCCGGACTACCGAGACGAGAAGGACTTTCAGATCGGGCGCGTCGGTTACGAGATCAACTTCAACCGTTTCTTCTACGAGTACAAGGCGCCACGCAAGCTCGAAGAAATCGATGCAGAACTCAAGCAGGTGGAAAGCGAGATCGCGGCGCTGCTTGGCGAGGTGACGGAATGACCGACTACCTCAGTCTGCTCAATGCGCTCGATGAAAACGAGCGGCTGGAAGCCAAACGAGGCACCGAAATCGGCCCCTCGATTCTGGAAACCATCTGCGCGTTTGCCAACGAGCCGGACCTGCAGGGCGGGACGCTGCTCTTGGGCGTTGTGCGGGACGAAGCTGATCTGTTCTCACCGTATGTCGTCGAGGGGGTGAAGCAGCCCGACGCGCTCAGTGCCTCTTTGGCAACGCAATGCCGCGAGCAGTTCAATGTGCCGGTTCGCGTTCAGATTGCCAGCGAGCAGATCAGCGGCAAGACCGTGCTGGTGGTAACCGTCCCGGAGGCCCAGCCGGGAGACAAGCCCGTTTTCATCAAGTCGCGCGGGCTGCCCAAAGGCGCCTTCCGGAGGGTCGGAAGCACCGATCAGCAGTGTACGGAGGACGATCTTCTCGCCCTCTACCAAGGCAGACAAGTCGAGAGCTTCGATTACACGGTGCTGCCGGACACCTCGATGGCGGACCTCTCTCCGGAAGCCATCGCCGATTACCGCAAGGTGCGCACTGACGCCAATGCAGATGCCGAGGAACTGCGCTGGAGCGATGAGGAACTGCTCGAATCTCTGGGCTGCGCCCGGAGTCATGCCGGCACACTGATCCCCACGGTCGCCGGTCTGCTGCTCTTTGGCAAGCCGCAGGCCCTGCGCCGCGTCTACCCAATGACACGCGTGGACTACATCCGCGTGCCGGGCAAGGATTGGGTGCCTGACCCGGAGCGGCGCTTTGACTCGGTTGAAATCCGAGATTATCTGTTCCGCACCATCCGCCGGGCACTTGCCGCTGTTTTGGATGACCTGCCCAAGGCATTTGGTCTTGCCGAGGGCGACCCACAGCGCCAAGACAAGCCGCTCATCCCGCAGCGGGTTCTACGCGAGGGCATCGTCAACGCCGTGATGCATCGCAGCTACCGCAGCCACGCGCCGATCCAGATCATCCGTTACTCGAACCGCATCGAGATTCACAACCCAGGTCACTCGCTCAAGTCGCCAGAGCACCTGGGCGAGCCAGGTTCGGTGCCGCGCAATCCGCGCATCGCCGCCGTCCTGCTGGACACCCGCTTTGCCGAGACCAAGGGCAGCGGCATCCGCGTGATGCGCGAGATGATGGTCGAAGCCGGCCTTGAGCCGCCGCTGTTCGAGTCGCAGCGCAGCAATGACGCCTTCGTCGCCCGCTATTACTTCCAGCACTTCCTGAGCGAGGAATCCATCCAATGGCTTAGCCGCTTCCGTGACGTGCACCTGTCGGACGAGGAAGCGCGGGCGCTGGTGGCGGTCCGAGAGCAGGGCGCGATCGACAACGCCATGTATCGCGAGCTGAACCGCGTCGACACGATCGGCGCCAGCCAGTCGCTCCGGCGCCTGCGCGATGCCGGGCTGCTGGAGCAGAAGGGGCGCGGGGCGAGCACCTATTACGTGCCGACTCCCTGGTTGCTAGGCAGCGAAGACGAGGCAGACCCCGACGTGGGCGGTGAGGCTCAATCTAGTGACCCGGCCGGCTTATCTAGCCAGTCCGGTGGCTTACCTAGCAACCCCACGGCCTTGTCTAGCAACCCCTATTGGCAGGCGCTGCCACCTGAATTGCAGGAGATGGTCCTCGCGCTCGGGCAGCGCGCGACTCCGGATCGGGTGCGGGAAACCTTGATTCGGCTGTGCCGGCACCGGCCCTGGCAGGCGTCGGAACTGGCCGGCCTGTTCAACCGCAATCCAGACTACCTCGGCACCCAGTATCTGCGACCACTGGTCAACGCTGGCGTGCTCGCTTACACCCGGCCAGACCAGCCCAATCACCCGCATCAGGCGTACCGGACCACCGACACCGGGGAGGACGCAGCATGAGTCACTACAAGCCGTACCCCGCGTACAAAGACTCGGGCGTCGAGTGGATCGGGAGCGTGCCGGAGCATTGGAGCGTCAAAAGGCTGCGGCATGTAGCCCGCTTCAAGAATAGCAACGTAGACAAGAAATCGTATGACGGCCAGCAGCATGTCCGCCTCTGCAACTACACGGATGTTTATTACAACGAATTCATAAATCGTAACCTGAACTTCATGCCGTCCACGGCGTCCCTCGACGAAATCGAACAATTTTCGCTCAAGAAGGGCGATGTCATCATCACAAAGGATTCTGAGGACCCATCGGATATTGGCATACCCGCGATTGTCTCAGATGATCTGAATGGTGTTGTCTGCGGTTATCACCTGACCTTGATTCGCGACAACGATTTTGAAACCTCACGGATCATCCACCGCGCACTTCAGGCTAAACCCACGCAAGCGCATTTCTTCGTGGAAGCGCCTGGAGTCACTCGATACGGGCTCAACCAGGACGCAATTGGCGACACGCCGATCTGCCTTCCTCCGCCGCAGGAACGCAAAAATCTTGCTGACCACATCGACCGCGAAACCGCCCGCATCGACGCCCTGATCGCCAAGAAGACCCGCTTCATCGAACTTCTCCAGGAGAAGCGCCAGGCGCTGATCACGCACGCCGTCACGAAGGGTCTTGACCCGAACGTGAAGATGAAGGACTCGGGCGTGGAGTGGATCGGGGAGGTGCCGGAGCACTGGGCTGTATCCCGCCTCGGCCACTTTGCCACCGTCGAAAACGGCACCACCCCAAGTCGCGCAAACGAGGCTTATTGGGCTGGCGGCGATGTGGCATGGCTTGGCTCGGGCGAAGTAAACCAAGTAGTCGTGACAGAAGCTACGGAGCATATCACTGAATGTGCGTTGCGAGAGTGCTCGCTTCGGATACTACCCAAGGGCACGGTAGTTGTCGGGATGGTCGGGCAAGGA
The DNA here is from genome assembly GCA_021816505.1 of Pseudomonadota bacterium. Lineage (GTDB taxonomy): Bacteria > Pseudomonadota > Alphaproteobacteria > Rhizobiales > Hyphomicrobiaceae > JAKAXS01. The sequence goes on along the minus strand of JAKAXS010000262.1, from coordinate 276 downwards.
AGGACCCGTGGACTCGCGGCGATTCTCGACATTGAAGCGACGATCAATCAGAACATGGCGGCAGTATGTGCCGGGCCAAAACTCAACAGTCTGTTCCTGCTGCACGTATTTACCGCCGCCTATGAATGGCTCCGTGAAGGAGGACGTGGTAGTAATCAAGCTGCCCTGAATTGCCTACTGCTCGGCGAATTCCGTATCGCTGTTCCGACCGATGGCGAACAACAGCAGATTGTTTCGCACATCACAGACATGACGAAACGGCTCGATAGATCGGAA
>JAKAXS010000261.1 GCA_021816505.1 Pseudomonadota bacterium | reverse complement strand
CCGATCTAAGGAGCGAAGTGCCGGGAGGCTCGACAGAGCTTCGTTGACTTCCTCGTAGTCCGTGGGCGGCGGTTCAGATTCTTTGGTAGGCGCAACGACTTCAACACGCCCGCCATTCCACTCGGGGTCAAGCGTGCGGATGATGTCGTCCTCAAGACCCGCAGCTAGGTTGATGTGAAACGCCCCGTAGTGCAGTAGCCCACTGTCGGGCAAGGCAAGGATTTCCACGCTGAGGCCTGCCTCGAGACTCTGCCGAATGCGCAAGTTGTTGTTGATATTGGTCGTTTGCGTGCGCGCCGGGCGTTGGTACCCAGCCATGCGCTCCGCAAGCGTGCGTGTCGTCTTGCCGACGTACTTCACGATGCCGTCGGTGACGAAGGCGTAGAGGATGTTGCGCTGCGCGGCGTGGCGCATCAGTGACAGCTCAAGCTCCTTGCCCTCTGCCAATGACCATCGGCCCGCGTGGACGAAGCCAATGTCCAAGAGTCGATTCATCGTGCTGTCACCCCCTGTCTGGTCGCGGCAAAGGGCTGGCCCATCGTTCCAGCAAGCGGAAGCTGATTCACCGGCACCCTTGTCTGCGTCTTTCGTTGGAGTGTACGAAGGGGACGGGTTGGTCAGTTCGTATCAAGCGTATCGAGCTGTATCAGTCCCCCGCGAGGTTCCGCGTCGAGCCGGGGCCTCTTTATGCGCCCATAGCGCGTTGGTCGCGTCCCTGTGCAACCGCGTAACGGTGGACACCGGCTTACCGGGGCCGCCGCAGCGTGGGGCAGGGCGGTAGGCGCTGCTCCTTGACATAGCGCTACGTAGTGCTATTGTTGAGCCGGCAAGGAAAGGAGACCTCCGTGAATGCCGATTCTCTCAACCAATTCGTTTGCGTGCCGATACCTTCGGACCTCTATGCGCGCCTGGCGGCCGTCCAGCCGCACGGGGTGAGCACACTCATCCAAGCGGTTGTGGAGGACTTCCTAGAGCGCAATGCTGAAGAGATTTCCGCTCGGACCGGCCGTGGGGCTGGGCTGCGATGGGATGAGGTGCATCTGCCCGACGGCACGCTCGTGCGCACCAAGTACCGCGGTGAATACAAAGAGGCAGAGGTCCGGGAGGGGCGCATCATCTGGCTGAGGAAGGAGTACGAGTCGTTCTCGCAATTGGCCAGGGCGATGCGTGGCGACACCTCGAACAATGCCTGGAAAGTACTCGAGGTCAAGCGGCCAGGAGACGGCGCGTGGAAGCTGGCTGACTTCCTCAGGCAGTAGACCGCGCCGGCACGCATCCATCGGGCAAGACGAGGAGGTAGTCGTGGAATTTGAGAAATTTCGCGAGATGGTCGAGTCGCCAAGTCGTAGCAAGGATGAACTCTTGTCCATCCGAGCCAATGCGCTAAGCAAGGACGGCTTCTCTCACATCCTTGTTGTGGAACAGGTGCTGGAGCAACGCTTTCCCGGCTGGTGCAAGGGGCCAAGCAGTCGTGGAGGGTCGAAGCCGACTGTCGCGATGTTCCGGGGGGAGCAGCAGGATTTCCCGAGCGAGAAGGAGGCCTACCTCTGGCTCATCGAGCGCTTTATCGCACACAACCCCAAGCCATTCATGAACCCGGACAGGCAGACGCTCTTCATCGCCAAGGGAGCCCAAGTCCTGTACTTTGCGAGGTCATTGGACGCCCTGTTTCGACAGACTCCACACTTGGCCAAGGACGGGCGCAAGCACCATCGCCTAGGCAACGGCTGGTACGCCCAGTTGGTTCTCAACGAAGAGCAGAAGGTGGAAATCCTTGAGCGGATTGCTTCGGTGTCGAACCTGAGGATGGGCGTGGACTGGGATTGGAATGGCAGGGGGGTGGCGCCAGGCAGGGTTGATGTCGATGACCTGTTGCGCGAATTGCAAGACCTCGCCTCTGGTCCTGCTGCCTTGTCATAACGCCACCTCGTCGCCGTGCGGTGCCTGCGTAGGCTCGGCTAATTCTGAAGCCACCGCGCTGGCGTCGACGCGCAACCTCGTAACCCGGTAACCCCTGCCCCGCGCCGACCTGCAATCGTTACATGGTTACAGCCGAGCTCGAACTTCAAGGAGCACCAGATGGACGACTTGATGCGACAGGCTCTTCGGCGCTGTCTTGACGTCAATCCTCGTGCGCGGGCGGGTGAGCTGTCACTGCTCGTGATGGGGCTGGGGACGAAGAGAGTCAACGCGCTCTTCGATGCCGTTCGGCGAATCGCGGGCGAACTCTCGACGGAGGAACTGACCAGACTGGTGTTGCTCTTCACGAAGCTCGAGCACATGGAGGAGCCGTACTGCATCATTAGGGGAAGCACAACAGTGGTGCCTTGGCTTCTCCGGGAACTGTCGCACCGTGAACCTGAGCTCGCCCAGGAGTTGACCATATGGGCTTTTCACACGTCGACGAACCCGTACATCCCATCCGGTAGCAGGCGTCGCGAGAGCGGGCATGTCAAAGCACTCGTCGGAAGCGGGCGCGTCGACGAGCAGCAGCGGGCGTACTACGCCGCCGTCGACCAACGGCGCCAGGAAGAGCGGATGAAGCGTGTCGCCGAGCGCGCTCAGGCCCATGAATCCCGGCGTCGAGCCCACGTCGAGTGGAATGCGCGGCGCGAGGAGCTTATCGCGCAACTGCGCGAACTCGATGAGACGGAGCGCCTGGCACGCGTCGCAGCCATCGGCTCGCATCCTGTCGCAGCGTTTCCATATGAGTGGGCCAGTGTCCCGGCCGCGAAGAGGCTTTCCACACCAACGAAGCGAGCCTTGATTCACCGCCTCCAGCGTGCCCCCAAGGGGCCGTGGAGGACCCTGCTGACGGCACTGCGCGATGAGCTGAAGCCAGCGTTGGCCTCATCGAATTTGGATGATGGCACTCGCGGGCAGTAAGTGGCCGAACCGTCTGCCCGGGCTGCTCGCCAGCCAGCCCTGCAACTGGTCTTTCGGCGTGACACTGATAGTTGGTCCATGAAACGGCCGAACGACCCTATCTCCCGTTCGTTCCGTCTTCCTAGTCGTGACTCTCAGCCGCTTGCCAGGAGCCGAATGGTCGGCTCGCACGGCGCTCCGCCAAAGAAGACCTCGAGTAGTCTGAGGCACACATCCCGACTGGCCGGGAGGCGCACAGGGCCGCGTCGACAAGCCAGCTTGCAGACTCTGGCGTCCGCCGTAACTCATCGCGCGATACGCAGACGGCCCAGTTCTGCTGGAGCATGCCTAGAACCTTGACCCACAACCGCCGGCCCAGGGCTACCTGGGTTCGCAGCAATTCGGATTCGACCATGCCTGCGCTCCTCTCAACCACTTTCCATGGGCGCGCCACCACGACACTGTCCGCCCTCTAACTCTGCTGACGTACTCGACGCAGACCACGACACCAGTGCGCTCTGCCGTCGCGGATGTGCGCTGTAGCCACTGTAGCGGAGCACCCAACACAGCACCATGTGCTTCGGCTCAGCACGGTCCATCTGCCATCGCACCGACCGAACGAGCTACGTCTGCTGCTCTTCCTGCACGCCACGGTGCGGCCGTCCGTATTCGCGGTCGGCCCCGGGCGCACGTCGAGGCGTTTGCGCTTGGTGCGCTCTTGGCTCCCGTTCGGAACACGTCGGACGGCAGCGGCACTGCGGAGACCTGCAGAAAAGACCTTTGTAGAAACAACGCTTCCAAAAACGGATTTGTAGAAGAAATCCGACCAAAAAAGACGTTGTGCGCAGTTATTGGACCCTCATTTTCAAAAGGGGCGCTATTTTTGCTCCCTTGGTATTGTGTAAACTGACTTATACTGTTATTATGTCGCTTCGTTGGATGAGGTATCGGCCACCTGCCGCTTGCGGCTTAGACGCCACGGTGAAGGCTGCGAAGTTGTGATGTAGTCCGACATGGTTCATTGACGGCCTCAAGGGGGCCTGGCTGACGAGGCCAAATCCGCGCAACCGTAATGCAAGCCACGCTGCGCTCCTTGTAGTCAAAGCAACAGACGGAAACCGTCGAAGGAGTTAGATGATGCGCGAAGTTCCATCTTGAAAGAGGGGCGAGTGCCAAGCGTGGTACTCGAAGGCCTCCATTCCTAAATTTTCCTTGCGTCGGTAAGGCCCGGCCTTGGCGGAGCTTTGTCGGATTGTCGTGAGGCGCGCAAGGAACGACTCAATTCGAAACGAACTGCCGGCACTTGGCCACCAGGCTCTGCACGGCATTTGTAATCAATTTACTGGAGAAAGTTTGATGAATAATTCGCGGAGCGAATTTGGGGCTGCTAACAATCATGCGCCTAAGGGAGACGGTGTTGATGCAGGTCGAGCGATGTGGACGCGAACCCAACGGCCTCGCATCTGGGGGCCGCAACTTGGTGTTGTGGATAGACGTGATGAAGTCACAGACTTTCTTAAAGCCCTGAGCGACGGGCGGCAGCAGCTCGCAGGGATATTTTCTGAGGGCGAGATAGCCGAAATTGTTGAAGCGTTTGGCGTCAACATTCTTTATCAGATGACTCTCCGTGGCTTGCCGCATACCTTGGCGGGCGCCCGAAGGCGCGCTGAGCTTAAGGGTGACGGCCTAGCTCTCTTTCCGAAAATCTTCAGTCTGAATTTCCGGCAGAGGGCCGCCTTGATTGAATCGGCGGAGCGGGTTTGGTTGGATAAGATGAACCACGGGTGTTCTGTCCGCGAAACTTGTCGACGTATAGGGCTGCAACTCGCGGAGGAGAGCGAAGTATAAACCGCGATGCTATACGGGACGGCTCTCAACGTGGGGGCCGTTAACCCGAACCGTCAACCTTTGGATATCTAACATGAACGAAACCATCTCTTCTAACAAGTGCGCCGAGCACACCATCGAGGTCCATATCAAGCCAGTCACCATGGA
>JAKAXS010000260.1 GCA_021816505.1 Pseudomonadota bacterium | reverse complement strand
GATCTAAGGGCGCCTGCGCGGGTGGCGGCTACGAACTCGCGCTCGCCTGTGACCATATTCTGCTGGCCGACGATGGATCGAGTTCGGTCGCCCTGCCGGAAGTGCCCCTGCTCGCCGTGCTGCCTGGCACGGGCGGTCTCACCCGCGTCACCGACAAGCGCAAGGTGCGCCGCGACCTGGCCGACGTTTTCTGCTCGATCGAGGAGGGCGTAAAGGGCAAGCGGGCGGCCGAATGGCGGCTCGTCGATGAAGTCGTGCCCAACAGCCAATTCGAGGACGCGGTCGCCGCCCGCGCGCGCGCCTTCGCGGCGAAATCCTCGACCGCCACGCCCGCCAAAGGGATCGTGCTGACACCGTTGGCGCGCAAATTCGACGAGGACGGTTCAGTGAACTATTCGCTGGTCGAGGTTCACGTCGACCGCGAGAAAGGGATAGCCACGATTTCGCTGCGAGGCCCCGACGTCGAGGCGCCGGCTTCGGTCGACGCGCTACACGAAGAAGGCGCGGAGACCTGGAGCCTCCGGCTCGCGCGCGAACTCGACGACGCGCTGCTGCATTTGAGGCTCAACGAGCTGGAGCTCGGCGTTGTCATCTTCACCTCGCAAGGTGATGCGCAAAAGACGCTACGCCATGAAGCTTTCCTGATGGCCAACCGCAGCTCCGACTGGCTCGCACGCGAAATCCTGCTTTATTGGAAGCGCGTGCTGAAGCGCGTCGATCTCACGTCGCGCTCGCTCGTCTGTCTAATCGAGAATGGCTCCTGCTTCGCGGGCCTGCTGGCGGAAATTCCGCTCGCTTGCGACCGCAGCTATATGATGAAGGGCGAGTTCGAAGGCGACAACCGCGCCGCCGCCACGATCACCCTGAGCGACGCCAATTTCGGGCCGTTCCCGATGTCAAATGATCTCACTCGCCTGCAAACGCGCTTCCTCGGCGAACCGGCCTCGGTCGACAAGGCAGCCGCCGCTAAGGGGAGGCCTCTCGACGCTGAAGCCGCGAGCGCACTCGGCCTCGTCACCTTCGCCTTCGACGACGTCGATTGGGAGGACGAAGTCCGCATCTTCCTGGAGGAGCGCGCGAGCTTCTCGCCCGACGCGATGACGGGCATGGAGGCGAACCTGCGATTCGCCGGGCCGGAGACGATGGAGACGCGCATCTTCGGCCGCCTCACCGCTTGGCAGAACTGGATATTCCAGCGCCCGAACGCCGTGGGAGAAAAGGGCGCCTTGAAGCGCTACGGCACCGGCGTGCGCGGCGACTATGACATGCGTCGCGTCTGAACGGTTTTATCGAAACAAGATATGGAAACTCGAGGAGCACACGAAATGTCGGCAATCGAAAACGTAAGCTACGACACGCTCATCCCCAACAATGTCGGGCTGTCGTCCGACCGGCGCGTGTTGAAGGCGCTGGAGAAGTGGCACCCCGGCTACATCAACTGGTGGAATGAGCTGATCCCGCAAAAATTCCAACGCAGCCCCGTCTACCTGCGCACCGCCGTCAGCGTCGATCCCAAAGGCTGGGCCAAGTTCGATTATGTGAAGATGCCGGAATATCGCTGGGGCGTTTTGTTGGCCCCGCAAGTCGAGGGACGCAAGATCCCCTGTGGCGAACATGCGGGCGAGCCCGCGTGGCAGGAGGTACCCGGGGAATATCGCGCCTTGATGCGTCGCCTGATCGTCATTCAGGGCGACACCGAGCCGGCGTCGGTCGAACAGCAGAAGCACCTCGCGCTGACAGCGCCGTCGCTCTACGACATGCGCAACCTTTTCCAGATCAATGTCGAGGAAGGACGCCATCTCTGGGCCATGGTGTATCTACTGCACAAATATTTCGGCGCCGACGGGCGCGACGAGGCCGACGATCTGCTGCGCCGTTCCTCCGGCTCCGAGGAGGCGCCGCGCATGTTGGGCGCCTTCAACGAGGCGACGCCGGACTGGCTGTCGTTCTTCATGTTCACCTACTTCACCGACCGCGACGGCAAGATGCAGCTCGAAAGCCTCGCGCAATCCGGCTTTGATCCGCTGTCGCGCACCTGCCGCTTCATGCTGACGGAGGAGGCGCATCACATGTTCGTCGGCGAGACTGGCGTCGGCCGCATAATCGAGCGCACCTGCGAGGCAATGAAGGCGGCCGGCATCGACGATCCCTATGACATCGAGCGCATCCGCAAGCTCGGCGTGATTGACCTGCCGACGATCCAGAAGAAGCTGAACCTGCATTATACGCTGTCGCTCGACCTGTTCGGCCAGGAGGTCTCCACCAACGCCGCCAACGCCTTCAACGCCGGGATCAAGGGCCGTTACATGGAGACGCGGATCGATGATGATCACAAGCTCAACCACGCCACCTATCGCGTCGCGGGCTTGGAGAACGGCCATATCGTCTATCGCGACGTGCCTGCCCTTACAGCGATCAACATGCGGCTGCGCGACGATTATTCCAAGGACGCGGCGGGCGGCGTCGGGCGCTGGAACAAGATCATCGAGAAGGCGGGGATAAAGTTCGAGATGAAGCTTCCGCACGAAGCGTTCAACCGCAAGATCGGCGTGTTCGCCAATCAGCAGTTCGACATCGACGGCAAACTTGTGGACGGGGCGACTTATGATCGTGGTCTCAAGGACTGGTTGCCGACGCACGCAGACGGCGAATACATCCAGTCGCTGATGAAGCCGAACTATGAAGCGGGCCAATATGCGAGCTGGATTGCCGCGCCCAAGGTTAGCATCGACAACAAGCCCGGCGACTTCGAATACGTCAAGCTACATATGACCTGACCCTTAAGGGGGAGGGCCGCCCTCTCCCTTTTCAGCTTACCGGTCGCGCCGCAGAGATTAGGATGTACTTCCGCCATGAAGCAGCCCGTCAAACAGCATCTGATCGACCCGGAAATCTGCATCCGCTGCCATAGTTGCGAAGCGGCCTGTCCGATCGGGGCTATCGAGCACAACGGCAACAATGTCGTGGTGAAGGCCGAGGCGTGCAACTTCTGCATGGCCTGCATTCCCGTGTGTCCAACCGGTTCCATCGACGAGTGGCGCGTCGTCGAGACGCCTTATACGCTCGATGAGCAATATGGGTGGACCGAGCTTCCGGCGCAGGCCACGCTCGCGAGCGGCGCAGACGAAGACGCGCCGGAGGCCCTCGATTCGGCGGTCGCGGAGCTGCTCGCCGACGCTCACAAGGGGGCGGGCGGCAAGGCGAAAGCCCCGGCGAGCGCGTCAAAACCCTCGGTCAATCTCTACCCGATGGGCAAGCCGGCGCAGGCGACGGTGCAGGGCAATTATCGCCTGACGGGCGAAAACGCCGACGCCGACGTGCGACTCATCATTCTGGATTTCGGCGCGCAGCGTTTCCCGGTACTGGAAGGGCAGAGTCTTGGGATCATCCCGCCCGGCCTCGACAAGGACGGCAAGCCGCATCTGCCGCGACTCTATTCCGTCTCCAGCCCCCGCGATGGCGAGCGCCCCAACTACAACAACGTCTCGCTGACCGTGAAGCGCGCGCCGGGCGGCGTCTGCTCCAACTATGTCTGCGATCTGAAGAAGGGCGACAAGGTTGACGTGACCGGCCCTTTCGGCGCGACCTTCCTGTTGCCCGAAGATCCCAAGGCGCGGCTACTGATGATCTGCACCGGCACCGGTTCGGCGCCGTTCCGGGCCTTCACCATGCGCCGTCAACGCGAGGGTCTGCGGGGCGGCGGCGACATGACTTTGTTCTTCGGCGCCCGCACGCCTGACAGCCTGCCCTATTTCGGGCCGCTCAACAAAGTGCCAAGCCGTATTCTGAGGAAGCACATGGTGTTCAGTCGCATCCCCGGCGTGCCCAAGGAGTATGTGCAGGACCGGATGTTGGTCGAGGCCGAGGACGTCGCGGAGATGCTGGCTGACCCCAATCTTCACATCTACATTTGCGGGCTGCGCGGCATGGAGGAAGGCGTTGAAAAAGCGTTCGTGAACATCGCGGAAAGCACCGGCACCCCCTGGGCGACGCTGCGCGACGCGATGCGCGGGGAAGGACGCTACCATGTTGAGACGTATTGACGCGGCGCACCTCGACGCGGAATTATATTGCAGTTATGATCGGGGCGGCGTAATTATTGTTCCGGCTTTTCGGAATCAGTGACGCGCCATGGACGAGATCACCAATTTTCGCAGCGAGGCGCTGGCAGCTTTGGAGGCGCCGGCGGACGAAAAATTCGTTGCTCTCGTCGGCGAGCGCGTTCGAAAGGCGCGGGAGCGAAAAGGCATTACGCGCAAGACGCTCTCCGAGCTTTCGCATGTCTCGCAGCGCTATCTCGCGCAGCTCGAAGCGGGCGAGGGCAATATCTCCATCGCGCTGCTGTTCCGGGTCGCCGGGGCGCTGGGACATCGCGTGGAATGGCTGGTGTCGGAGGACGATCCCTGGGCGTCCGAAGCGCGACAAGTCGCGTCGCTTTACGCCTCCGCGCCGGCCGCGGAACGCCAGCGGGTGATGCAAATCCTGAACCCTGAGCAACCGACGCAATTGCGGGGGCAGCGGATCTGTCTGATCGGCTTGCGCGGCGCCGGCAAATCGACGCTCGGGCGCCTGTTGAGCGAGAGCCTCCACGTTCCCTTCATGGAACTGAACGCCGACATTGAGGAACAGAGCGGCATGCCCGTCGGCGAGGTGATGGCGCTTTATGGGCAGGAGGGTTATCGCCGGCTCGAGCGGCAGGCGCTCGAGCGAATCGTGGCGCGCACGGATTGTGTCGTGCTGGCGGCCGCGGGCGGTGTCGTCGCAGAGCCGGAGACTTTCAACTTCCTGCTGCGCCACTTCCATACGGTTTGGCTCAAGGCCGCGCCCGAGGACCACATGACCCGCGTGCGCGGGCAAGGCGACGACCGACCCATGGCCGG
>JAKAXS010000259.1 GCA_021816505.1 Pseudomonadota bacterium | reverse complement strand
GTCGGCGCTCGGCGCACCCGCGCCGCCACCGCCCATCATGCGCGCCATCAGGCCCTTGTTCTTGCCCATGCTCTTCATCATGTCGGCCATCTGCCGATGCATCTTGATGAGCTTGTTGATCTCTTCGACCTTGGTGCCGGAGCCGGCCGCAATGCGCCGCTTGCGCTTGGCGTCGAGGATCTTCGGCGCGCGGCGCTCCTTCTTCGTCATCGACGTGATGATGGCGTGCTGCCGCTTCAGGATGCCGTCGTCCAGGCGCGAGTCCGCGATCTGCGACTTGATCTTGCCCATGCCCGGCAGCATTCCCAGCATGCCTGACATGCCGCCGATGCGCTGCATCTGCTTCAGCTGTTCGGCGAGGTCGTCGAGATCGAACTCGCCCTTCTTCATCTTCTGGGCGATCGCCGTCGCCTTTTCGATGTCGATGTTCTGCGCGGCCTTCTCGACCAGCGAGACCACGTCGCCCATGCCCAGAATGCGGCCGGCGACGCGCGCGGGATGGAAGTCTTCCAGCGCGTCCCACTTCTCGCCGACGCCGAGCAGCTTGATCGGCTTGCCGGTGACGGCGCGCATCGACAGCGCCGCACCGCCGCGGCCATCGCCGTCGGCGCGCGTCAGCACGATGCCGGTGATGCCCACGCGTCCATCGAACGCCTTCGCGGTATTGACTGCGTCCTGGCCGGTGAGGCTGTCGGCCACGAGCAGCACTTCATGCGGATTCGTCCCGGCCTTGACCTCGGCCACCTCGTCCATCAGCTCTTCGTCGATCGTGACGCGGCCCGCCGTGTCGAGCAGCACGACGTCGTAGCCGCCGAGCCGTCCGGCTTCGAGCGCACGCTTTGCGATCTGCTGCGGCGTCTGCCCGGCAACGATCGGCAAGGTCGGAACGCTGGTCTGCTCGCCCAGAACCTTGAGCTGCTCTTGTGCCGCCGGCCGTCGCGTATCGAGCGAGGCCATCAGCACTTTCTTCTTGTCGCGGTTGGCGAGGCGCCAGGCGATCTTTGCCGTCGTCGTCGTCTTGCCGGAGCCTTGCAGGCCGACCATCAGGATTGCGACCGGCGGCGTCGCCGCCAGGTCGATCGGCTCCGCATCCGAGCCCAGCATCGCCACGAGTTCGTCGTGCACGATCTTGACGACCATCTGGCCCGGCGTCACCGACTTGACGACGTCCTGGCCGATGGCCTTCGCCTTGACCTTCTCCGTGAAGTCCTTGACGACGTCGAGCGCCACGTCCGCCTCAAGCAGCGCGCGGCGCACCTCGCGCATCGCTTCGCCAACGTCGCTGTCGGTCAGCGCGCCGCGGCGTGTCAGCTTGTCGAGGACGCCTGAGAGGCGATCGCTCAGCGATTGAAACATCGAACCATCCTGTACGAGCGGGAACCGCCGCTCATTTGGGGGTGGCGCATGCAAACGACAAACGCACCCGAGGGCGCATCGCGCTGTCGGGTGTTGACCTCTCCGCTCAACCCTGGTCTTCAGGCCAATACGGAGGGGCGGCTCGTCGAATGCGGGCCGGATTTGGGCCGGACCATATAGAAGCGCCTCGGCATGTCAACCGCACGCGAACCAATGCCGAACCGGTCTGGAACTGGCGGCTGGCAGGGGTTCTGTTGCAGATGGGCGCCAGCCGGGGTGGCAAATTAGCCGTGGACCGTACAAGGCAGCGATTTGCCTCATTTCGATGCTGTGCTAACCGGCGGTAGGGCCTGAAGTTAACAAGGGCCACAACCGGGGTGAACCTTTAGGAGGAGCGGCATGTTGAAGGCAACGCGCCAGCGGGCGCTGGGCCTGTGCCTGATTACGGCCACGCCGTTGCTGACGGCCTGCTCCGGCTCGCCGTTGTCGGGCGGCGGCATGTCAAATCCGTTTTCCAAAGGCACCAACGACTTCGACCTGACCTTCCTCAGCGCGTCCAGCACCTGGGACATGAACAAGGACGGCACTGTCACGTGCGATGAGTGGAAGCAGTATGTGACGGAGCTTGTCGGCGTGGCCGACGCCGACAAGGACGGTGCGCTCACCCAGCAGGAATGGAGCGGACTGACGAAGCAGGACAAGCTGTTCGTCACGGCGGGCCACGACTATTACGACGCCAACAACGACGGCAAGGTCACGGTCGAAGAGATGACGAGCAAGCGCAATCACGCCTTTGTCCTGCTCGACAAGAACAACGATTGCGCGCTTGGCCACGACGAAAAGGCGAACGTCTACTCGGTGGCGAAGCCGAAGGACAAGGAACAGAACCAGCAGATTCCTGGTGGCGGCGGAATGGGCCGCTGATCGCGGCCCACCGCATCAGGCTAGCCCGGCGATAGCCGCAGCAGCTTGCCGTCCTGGTCGTCGGTCAGCAGCCACAGCGCGCCGTCGGGGCCTTGGCGCACGTCGCGTATCCGGTCGCCCTGATCTTGCAGCAGAACTTCGGCGGCAACGACCTGGCCGTCCTTCAGCACCAATCGCTGCAGCTGCGTCGCCTTCAGCCCGCCGACAAAAAGATTGCCCTTCCACTCGGGAAACAGATCGCCGGTGTAGAAGGCGAGGCCGGACGTCGCGATCGATGGCACCCAATAGTAGACGGCCTGCTCCAGGCCTTCCTTGGCCTTGCCCTCGCCGATCTTTGCGCCGGAATAGTCGACGCCATACGTGATGATCGGCCAGCCGTAGTTCTTGCCGGCTTGCGGCTTGTTCAGTTCATCGCCGCCGCGCGCGCCGTGCTCCACGGTCCAAAGCTCGCCCGTGACGGGATCGAGCGCGGCGCCTTGCACGTTGCGATGGCCGATCGACCAGTTTTCCGGGGCCCAGCCCTCACGCTTGGGATTGTCCGCAGCCGGCGTGCCGTCGGCGTTGATGTGAACGATCTTGCCGATGTGGTTTGCCGGGTTCTGCGATTCCTTGCGCAGGAAATTGCGCTCGCCCAGCGTCACGAAGAGTGTGCCGTCGGGTGCGATCACGATACGCGACCCGAAGTGATAGCCGCCTTCGTGCGTCGGCTGCTGGCGGAAAATGACCTTTACGTTCTCCAGTTTCCCGCCGTCGCCCTCGGTCACGAGCTTCGCGCTGGCCACGCTGGTTCCGTTCTTGCCGTCGTCGCGCGCCTCCGTGTAGGCGAGATAGATCGTGCCCGATGAAGCGAAGTCCGGCGCCAGCCGCACGTCGAGCAACCCGCCTTGATCGATGTCTTGGACCTTCGGCGGCCCGGCAATCGCCTCCGATATCTTTCCGTCCTTGCCGACGATGCGGAGCGTGCCCGGCTTTTCCGTGATCAACGCGCGCCCGTCGGGCAGAAACTGCAAGCCCCAGGGGTTCACCAGCCCTTCCGCGATCGTCTCGACCTTGACCTTGCTTGGCGCGGATGGTGCGGGCGCATTTGTCTGTTCGGCCAGGACCGGTGCGGCGGCCAAGAAGGAAACAAGTGCAGTGGCTGCGGAGCGCTTCATTCAAACCTCGATTTTTCTTCAGCGTTGGCTCCGTACATGTAGGCGCTGCGCCTCGCGATGCCAGCGCACGTCGCGCCGGATGACTTTTTCACGCCTCTCGCCATATATGGGCGCATGACTGACGACACAGAATTCCCCTTCGTGCGCATGAACGGTCTTGGCAACGAGATCGTGGTCATGGATTTCCGCAAGACCGCCAAGGTCTTGACGTCGGCGGAGGCGCGCGCGGTCGCGCAGGGCCCGCGCTCGGCGTTCGACCAGCTGATGGCGCTCCACGATCCCCGCAAGCCGGGAACGAGCGCTTTTGTACGCATCTACAACACGGACGGGTCCGAGAGTTCCGCCTGCGGCAACGGCACGCGCTGCATCGCGTGGCTCGAAGCCGGGACGACAGGGCGCAAGGATCTCCGCTTCGAGACCAAGGCTGGCGTGTTGGAAACGCGCGTCGCCGACATCGCCAACATCACGGTCGATATGGGAGAGCCACACTTCGCCTGGAACGAAATCCCGCTTTCTGAGCCGTTTCACGACACGCGCGGCATCGAGCTGCAGATCGGCCCGATCGACGCGCCCGTCCTGCATTCGCCGTCCGTCGTGAATGTCGGCAATCCGCACGCAATTTTCTGGGTGGATGACAGCCCCGACACGTACGATCTGGCGCGCTTCGGCCCGATGCTGGAGCATCACCCCCTGTTTCCCGAGCGGGCCAATATCTCCCTCGCCCAGGTTCTGTCACGGGACAGCATTCGCGTCCGGACGTGGGAACGGGGTGCGGGCCTCACCCGCGCCTGCGGCACTGCGGCCTGTGCGACGGCCGTCTCCGCCGCCCGTAAGCGGCTGACTAATCGGAAAGTAACGGTAAATGTCCCCGGCGGCCCGCTGATCATCGAATGGGCCGAGAACAATCATATTTTCAAGACGGGGCCGGTCGAAGTCGAGTATGAGGGGCGCGTGTCCTTGACGGGCCATCCTGCCGCAGCTCTCTAGCCGCGCTCCGGTCTGTCCGCTACCACCACCGTCAATCAACGCCAAACCGCACGAGATATGACCGAGCCTGTTGTCATCACGCTTGGGTGCCGCCTCAACGCCTACGAATCCGAGGTGATGCGCCGGCATGCCGAGGCGGCCGATCTGGGCGAGTGCGTGATCATCAACACCTGCGCTGTGACCGGCGAAGCCGTGCGCCAGGCCGCGCAGACGATCCGGCGCACGCGCCGCGAACGCCCCGGCGCACGCATCATCGTCACCGGCTGCGCGGCGCAGATCGAGCCCGAACGCTTCGCCGACATGGCGGAGGTCGATCACGTCATCGGCAACTCCGAAAAAATGCAGGCCGAGACCTTTCGCGGCCTCTCGCTCGGCGACACCGAACGCGTCGCCGTCAACGACATCATGAGCGTGCGCGAAACCGCGCCGCACATGATCGACGGCTTCGGAACGCGCGCCC
>JAKAXS010000258.1 GCA_021816505.1 Pseudomonadota bacterium | reverse complement strand
GTGCCGATGGAGTGGTACCAGTGGGGCAGGTTTCACGACCGCTTCGACATCGGCCGCGAGCCGAACGAAGCGCATCGCTTCGGGTGGGTGGTCGAGATCGATCCGATGGACCCTGCCTCGACGCCGGTGAAGCGGACGGCGATGGGACGCTTCAAGCATGAGGGTGCGGGCAATATCGTCAACGGTGACGGTCGCTTCGTCGTCTATCAGGGCGACGACGAGCGCTTCGACTATCTCTATCGTTTCGTGACGGACGGCAAGGTCGACGCGAACGATCGTGCGAAGAACAGGGATCTGCTCGACCACGGCGTTCTCTCGGTCGCGCGGTTCGACGCGGACGGAACGGGCCAGTGGCTACCCCTCGTGCACGGCCAGAGCGGTCTCGTGCCGGCGATGGGGTTTGCCGATCAAGGCGATGTGCTGATCCACGCGCGGCTTGCGGCTGACCTGCTGGGTGCCACGAAGATGGACCGCCCGGAGGACGTCGACGTGAATGCCAAGACCGGCAAGGTCTACGCGATGCTGACGAACAATACCAAACGCAAGTCGGATGCGGTGGATGCCGCCAACCCGCGCGGTCCGAACGTGTTCGGCCACATCGTCGAGATCACGCCGGACGACGGCGATCACGCGGCGGTCGGGTTTCGTTGGGAGATCCTGGTCAAGTGCGGCGATCCCAAGATTGCGCCGCTGGGAGCGGCATTCAATCCGGCGACGACGCGTGATGGGTGGTTCGCCATGCCGGACAACTGCGTCGTCGACGCTGAAGGCCGGCTGTGGGTCGCGACGGATGGAAACTCGGGTGCCCGAACCGGTCGCGCCGACGGCCTGTGGAGCATGGAGACCGAGGGCGAAGGACGGGGGACGTCCAAATGCTTCTTCCAGGTGCCGCGCGGGGCGGAGATGTGCGGGCCGTGCTTTACCCCCGACATGGAAACGATGTTCCTGGCGGTTCAGCATCCCGGTGAAGTGGCAGAGGGTTCTGGTGAGGCGACAGCCTCGTTCGAGAAGCCCGCGACCCGGTGGCCTGACTTCCAGGACGGGATGCCACCGCGGCCGAGCGTGATCGCGGTCACGCGGCGTGGGGGCGGCAAGATCGCGCGCCTGTAGCGCTCAGTTCATGTCGACGGAGTAGTAGTCGCCGTCAGACAGGTTGCACATGGCCGAGCGCCATTCGATCGGGCGGCCGTCGATCGAAAAGACGACGCGGTCGAGTTCCAGCAACGGCGTGTCGACGTCGACGCCCAACGCTTCGGCGATACTGGTGGTGGCACGCGTGACCGTCACCCGCTCCTGCGCGCCGCCGAGAAGGATGCCGAACTGCTGTGCCAGCGCGACGATGCGAAGCGAAACGTTGCTCTTGCTGGCGAGACCGGGGAAGCGGGCTTCCGGCATGGAGATCTGCTCGAGCATGACCCGGTGGGACTGCTTGCTCTGAATTCGGCGAATCCGGAGCACCGGATCGCCAGCCCGCAGCCGCAGGCGGGATGCCTCCTCGTCGCTGGCCTTTGCGGATTTCAGCTCCGACTTCAGGATGTCGAGGCTCAGGCCATTTCCCGAGCTGGTGCAGAGGCGGTTGAAGCGGGTCGCCAAATCGTCCGATGTTTGATCGTTGACGAACGTGCCGCGCCCCTGACGGCGCGTGATCAGGTGTTCCTGCTCCATGACGTCGAGAGCCTTGCGCACCGTTCCGACGCTGACGCCCAGTTCCCTGGATAGGTCCACCTCGTTGGAGATGCCGGCGCCGGGCTTCCACTGCCCGGACGTGATGCGTTCGACCAGCATGTCCCTTACCTGCAGATAAAGGGGCCGGATCGTGAAACGGGTCATATTGCTCATTGGCGGTCGCTCCGCTGGTGGCGAGTGCGGCGTGAGCAGCTCAATCACTGGCATGGTGATGCGCGGTCGACCGTCAAGGTACGACGTACGCCACGTGTCTTAAGTACACTGTATACTGCGCTACACGACACATGAGCAATGCGATATTTATCGTTTGAATGAAATTTCCGGAAAATCGGCGCGGAGACTGCGCATAAGCAACAGTACTGGCGCCTTGTTATCGCGATTAACGTTTCGCGTCCAACCTGCGGCGGACAGGTAGGGGCTTGCGGACGCAGCGGTTTGCGGTGCAAGAAACTCTGGAGTGCCGCAGCGGCGGCGACGGAGGTTCGATACGCATGCTCGCGAACACGGCTGATGTTGTTGCGACCCGGATCAACGGGTTAGGTCAGGACGTCCGACACGATTGGACGCGCAGCGAGGCGCAGGCGCTCTACGACGCGCCGTTCAACGATCTGCTGTTCCGCGCGCACGTCGTGCATCGCCAAAACTTCGATCCCAACAAGGTGCAGAAAAGCCGGCTCCTGAGCATCAAGACGGGTGGCTGCGCCGAAGACTGCGGTTATTGCAGCCAATCTGCCCATCATGACGTCAAGCTGAAGGCGTCCAAGCTGATGGAGGTGGAGCGCGTTCTGGACGAGGCGCGGAAGGCCAAGGAAAGCGGCGCGACGCGCTATTGCATGGGCGCGGCATGGCGCAGCCCGAAGGCGCGCGACATGGATACGGTGGTCGCCATGGTCGAGGGCGTGAAGGCGCTGGGCATGGAGACGTGCATGACGCTGGGCATGCTGTCGGACGACGACGTGGTGAAGCTGCGCGACGCGGGGCTCGACTACTACAATCACAACATCGATACCTCGGAACGCTATTACTCCCAGGTCATCAAGACGCGCACGTTCCAGGACAGGCTCGATACGCTGGCACGCGTGCGCGAGGCGGGCATGAAGGTCTGCTGCGGCGGCATCGTGGGAATGGGTGAGGAGGACGGCGATCGCGTCGACATGATGGTGACGCTCGCCAACCTGGAAGAGCACCCGGAGAGCGTGCCGATCAACATGCTGATTCCGATCGGCGGGACGCCGCTGCAGAACGTGGAAAAACTCGATCCGATCGATTTCGTGCGCACCATCGCCCTGGCGCGCATCATGATGCCGAAGTCGTTCGTGCGACTGTCGGCCGGACGCACCGATATGACGGACGAGATGCAGGCGCTCTGCTTCTTCGCCGGTGCCAACTCCATCTTCGTCGGCGAAACGCTGTTGACGGCGGACAACCCGGGCGAGGACGCCGACACGTCGCTGTTCAACCGGCTTGGCATCGAACCACTAGAATTGGCGCCGGCCCCAGACGTGGGGGCGGCGCATGAGGACGAGCACCCGTGCCGGACAGCCACGAGCACGCGCTAAGGGCGCTGGAGCGGCGCGGGCGGTTGCGGCGATTGTCGCCCCGAGCGGGCGTCGATTTCTCTTCGAATGATTATTTGGGCCTGGCTGCGTCGCCTGAGCTTGCTGCCGCCGCCGAAGCCGCGTTGGCGCGCGGGGTGCCGCTGGGCGCAGGCGGCTCGCGGCTTCTGCGCGGCAACGATGACGAGCACGAGGCATTGGAAGTCGAGGCGGCGCAGTTCTTCGGAGCGCAGACGTGCCTGTTCTTCGGCGGAGGGTTCGTCGCGAACTACGCGATTTTCTCCACGCTGCCGCAACGCGAGGACCTCGTCGTCTACGATCAGTTGATCCATGCCAGTGTGCACGATGGCATGCGGGCCGGCCGGGCAAAGGCAGTTGCCGCGCGCCACAACGACGCCAACGATGTCTCCGATCTCATCACAAACTGGCGCGCGTCTGGCGGAACGGGCCGGCCATGGATCGCGGTCGAGAGCCTCTATTCCATGGAAGGCGATCGCGCGCCGCTTGACGACCTGATGCGTGTCGCTGAGCGCCATGACGGCTTTCTGGTAATCGACGAAGCGCACGCGACAGGCGTGTTCGGTCCGCAGGGGCGTGGTTTGGGGGCCGCCTTCGAGGGTCGCGACAACGTCATTTCGCTGCATACATGCGGGAAGGCGCTGGGCGCGTCGGGCGCGTTGGTGCTGGCGCCGAAGGTCATGCGCGACTTCATCGTCAATCGCTGCCGGCCGTTCATCTACGCCACGGCACCGTCGCCGCTCGTCGCGGCCGTCGTGCGCCGGGCGCTGGCAATCTGCCGCGACGAGCCGCAGCGCCGGGATGCCTTGCAGCAGCGCGTGGCGGAGTTCGAACGCTTAACGCAGACGCACTTCGGCATCGCCTTCTCAACCTCGCAGATCCAGCCGTTCGTCGCCGGCGGAGATAGCGTGGCCGTCGAGCTGGCGCGTCAGATGCAGGCCGAGGGGTTCGATATTCGCGCGGTGCGGCCGCCGACGGTGCCGGAGAATACGGCGCGGCTGCGCATCGCGCTGACGCTGAATGCGAGTTTGGAAGAGCTTGTGCAGATGGTCGAGACGCTGGCTCGCCGTGCCGGCACATTGGGTGTGACGCCCGTTTCGTGCGGTCGCCCGGCGCCGGAGATCGTATTGACATGACCAACCTCGTCGTCACGGGGACCGATACGGATGTCGGCAAGACGATTTTTGCCGCAGCCATCGTGGCAGCCACGGGCGCGCGCTACTGGAAGCCGATCCAGGCGGGGCTGGACGGCGAGACGGATACGATGTGCGTGGCGCGGCTGGCCGGTGTGCCCGCGTCACGCATCGAACCGGAAGTCTATCGGCTGGCGACGGCGGCCTCGCCGCATTTCGCAGCGGAACGCGACGGCGTCGATATCGACCTGCAGAAGCTCGTGCCTCCTGAAGGCGTGCTGCCGTTGGTGATCGAAGGTGCGGGCGGCCTGTTGGTTCCGTTGTCGCGTAAGGTCTTGCAGATCGACGTGTTCGCGCGATGGGATCTGCCTGTGGTTCTGGTGGCATCCACGCGCCTCGGTACGATCAACCACAGCCTCCTCTCCATCGAGGCGTTGAAGAGACGGGCGATCGAAATCCGCGGCATCGCGTTCGTCGGAGATGAGAATGCCGACAGCGAGCGAACCATCACGGAGATCG
>JAKAXS010000257.1 GCA_021816505.1 Pseudomonadota bacterium | reverse complement strand
TCCGCATCAGAGGCTGAAATGTCGAAAGTCCGCGCGCACGCCTTCACCGTTTCACTCGACGGATATGGTGCCGGCCCGAACCAAAGCGTGAGCGATCCGCTAGGCGTGGGCGGGCAGCAGCTGCACGCCTGGGCCGTGAAGACGCGCACGTTCCAGAGGGTGCTGTTCAACAGCGACAGCGGCGAAACCGGCGTCGACGATGACTTTACCGCACGCAGTTTCGAAAACATCGGCGCCTACATTCTCGGTCGCAACATGTTCGGCCCGATCCGCGGCCCTTGGCCCGACGACACCTGGAAGGGCTGGTGGGGCGACGACCCTCCGTATCACTGCGACGTCTTTGTGCTCACCCATCACGCGCGCAATTCCGTAACGATGGCAGGGGGGACGACATTCCACTTTGTCACCGACGGGATCGAGTCCGCGCTGGAGCGGGCAAAGGTGGCCGCAAACGAACGCGATGTCCGGATCGGCGGCGGTGTTGCCACCATTCGCGACTACCTGAAGGCCCGCCTGATCGACGAAATGCACGTCGCGGTCGCGCCCATTCTTCTCGGCAGCGGCGAAAATCTGTGGGCAGGCCTCGACGTAGACGCCCTGGGCTATGCCTGCACGCACTACACCAGCACGCCATTGGCCGCGCATTATATCCTCACGCGCTCGTGACCCTGCGGCGCGTTGGCTCATCCTAGTTTAACCACGCCTTGCGTTCGACGCCTTGACGACCAGGGCATATTTTGGCGAAGAAGAGATATGCGCGATCAACCCCCACGACATCCCCGCCGGGCAGGAGCAACGATGAACCGGTTCGAGAAGCTATTCGGCAGCCGTGGCGAGGCGCAGGTCCGCTATCTCGACGCCGAATTCGAAGTGGTTGCACCGGGCGATTTCGTACGCTGCGCCGTGACCGGCACGCGCATTCCGCTTCCCGATCTGCGCTATTGGAGCGTCGATCTGCAGGAAGCCTATGCCACCGCCGAGGTGTCGTTGAACCGCTATCTGTCGGTCATCCGCCAGCAGGCCCAGGCCCAGGACTGAGATCCGGACGGCGATAGCCCCCCGTTTTCAGGGCGGCATCGATCAGCGAAAACAGGCGCGCTTCATCCGCCTCCTGAAACGCCAGCCTGATCGGCACGGTGCGTGAGCGTGATTGCAGCGCCTCCAGGGCACCGCCCTCGCGCGAAAGGCGCACCCAATCCTTCTCGGTCGTCACGAGCTGTGCACCACGCGCATCCGCCAGCGCTATCAGCTCCTGGGCTTCCCGCTCCTTGAACTGGTGATGGTCACCAAACGTGCGCGTCTCCACCACGTCCGCGCCGGCGCCCGTCAGAAGCCCGAAGAACCGAGCTGGATTGCCGATGCCGGAGTAGGCGACCAACGGCTGATCGAGCAACCACGCCGTCTCTCCCACCGGCGTCACCTGGGCTTCCAGCACCGGCCCCGGAAAGCGGCGCCGCAACTCGTCCAGCACCACCGTCTCGCGACCGGCAACGGTGCTGCGGCCGTTGACGACGATCGCATCGGCCAGCGCGAACTGGAAATCCATCGGTGCCCGCAGCGGGCCCGCGGGAATGACCGCGCCGTTGCCCACGCCGCGCGCGCCGTCGATGAGCGCGATCACCAGATCCTTCGTAACGGTAGGGTTTTGCAGACCGTCGTCCATGATGACGGCATCGATCGGCGACGAGCCCGCCTCGATCAGCTGCACGCCGGCCCTGCGGTCGCGCGCGATGACGACATCCGCCGTTTGCGCCAACAGCAACGGCTCGTCACCCACTTCCGCCGCGCGATGCACCGTGCCATCGACGCGAACCGGTCCCCGCATCGCGCCGCCATAGCCGCGTGACAGCACGACCGGCCGTTGGCCGCGTTGCGCCATTCCCGCAACGAGCGCCTGGGTCAGCGGCGTCTTCCCGGTTCCGCCCGCAGTAAAATTTCCCACGCAGATGATCGGCAGCCGCGAACGATAGCCTGCACGCTTGGCGAACCGCCGCTCGGCCATGCGGCCGTAAAGCCATCCCGCGGGCGACAGCAGAGCCTGCTGCAAACGCCCGCTCCCGTCCTGCGCGTACCACCAGCTTGGCTCGTCAGGTGGCACCGAAGATCCCCGCGCGCGTCGCCGACAATTGTTCGATGGCCGATAGCGTCTTTTCGAGTGCGCCGCCCATGACCTGCAGCGCCGTGTTGGCGCCGGCATTCATTTGCTTCAGCTCTGCTCGATCGCGAACGAGGCGTGCCACTTGCACGGCCAGCTCGTCGGCCGAATGCACCTCGATCGCGCCCTTGTGGCGCAGCAAGGCCTCGTACGCATCCTTGAAGTTGTGCCAGTGCGGACCGGTCAGAACCGCGCTCCCGTGCCTGATGGCTTCGATCGGATTCTGCCCGCCATGCTCGATCAGCGAGCCGCCGATAAACGAGATGGGCGACAGCGCGTAGAGCGTCCCCAACTCGCCGATCGTATCGGCGACGTAGATGTCGGACCGCGCGGTCGGCAGCGCGCCGGTGGAGCGCTGTGCCGTCGACAAGCCCTGCCCCTTGAGCAGTTCCGCGATACTCGTGCCCCTTTCCGGGTGGCGCGGCGCGATGATCGTGCAGAACCCGTCCACCTCGCGCGCGAGACGCCGGTGCGCGTCTGCCAGCACACGCTCTTCGCCGTCATGGGTGCTGGCAGCCACCATCACGGGACGACCCGCTAGCGCTTGCATCAACCGCTGCACTTCCAGCGGGTCAGCGGGGGGAGGCGGCGAGTCGATCTTCAGATTGCCGGCCGCCACGACGTGGCGCGCGCCCAGATCGGAGAAGCGTTGAGCCAGACGCTCGTTCTGAGCCAGAACGAGATCGAAGCTGGAGAACAGAGGGCGCGAGAAGCCGGCGTTCTTGCGCCAGCGCTTGAAGCTGCGCTGCGACATGCGGCCGTTGACCAGCACGAGCGGCACGTTGCGGGCGGACGACTCCAGGATCAGGTTCGGCCAGATCTCCGACTCCGTGAAGATCGCCAGATCCGGCCGCCAGTGATCGAGAAACGCACGCACATACTCCGGTGCATCGAGCGGCACGAACTGATGGATGGCACGTGGCGGCAATCTCTGCGCTGCAAGACCGGCCGAGGTCACGGTTCCGGTGGTCAGCAGGAAAGAAAGCTCGGGCCGGTCGTGAGAAAGGCGATTGACCAGCGGCAGCACGGCGTTCGTTTCGCCGACGCTGGCCGCATGCACCCAAATGAGCGTCCCTTCCGGCCGTGCGGCATTGGCTTGGCCGAAACGCTCCGCGCGGCGGCGCGCGTCCTCCTTGCCTTGCCGTTCGCGCACCCCGAGCAGCAGTGGGGCGAGCGGGCGCATCAGGCTGGTCGCGGCACGATATGTTTTTAGCTTCAGCCGCCCGCGTTCGCTGTGTGCCTCTCCCGGCGCCGGAGGCGTGGCACGCGCAGGATCGGCGCCGGCGAGCTGATAGGCCCGCTTCGTCGCCGCATTCAGGCTTGCCTCGACCTCAAGCCGCTTCATTTCCATCAGCTGTGCGTCCGCGTCGGCCGGCACGAAGATCGGTGCGCCGACCACATACCCCATCGTGGAGTATGGCATGTTGATCGTCATCCGGCTCCAGGTCTTGAGCGCACGATAGCGTGACGAGGCCGCAGCGACCGGAACGATGGGCCGGCCCGAGAGGCGCGCCAGCAGAACGATGCCCTCGCCGCAGCGCCGCGCCGGCCCGGGCGGCACGTCGGCCGTCATCACGAAGCTCATGCCGGATTGCAGCGCCTTCACCGCCGCGCGCAGAGCCTGCGCGCCGCCCCGATCCTTCTTGCGCTGTCCGGCGCCGGCACCGCGGATCAGTTCAACGTTGTATCGACTTACTGCTTGGCCGATCAACTCGGCATCGCCGTGCCGCGCCACCATCGCACCCACGCGCAGCTCCCGCGGCCACTGCGTGACGAGCATCATGAATTGTCCGTGCCAGGTCGCGACGATGGCCGGGTGGAGCGCGCGCAAGGCGCCGGTCGCATCGGCCGGGTCCGACGCAACGCGTGACGTTCCGTCCACCCACGCGATGTAGCCGCCGAGCGATTTGCCGGCCGCCTTCGCCAATCGCGTTTTCATTTGCGGCGACAATGCCATGCTCGGCTTGTCCAGCCTCCCTGCCCGCTTCCCGCCGTGCGGCCGCTGAGGCCCTTGCGACTGGTACCTATAGCGAATATCTAGCGAAAGCAAACGCGCAACAATCGCGCAATATTGCCTTGAAACGACACCGCCTCGCGTCGCGCTTCGGTGTGGAAAGACATGATACCGCGACGGGACGCAAGCATCGTATGGCATCCTCGAAGAAAAAGGCGCGACGTGCGCTGTGGTCGGCGGCAGCCAGGCTGCGCGCGGCCGTTGCCACGCGCACGCCCGATGCCATCCGCCGTCGCGTCTCGCCGGTGCTCAACTACGGTGAAATGCTGCTGCTCGACCATCTCGTGTTTCGCTTGGCGTTTCCCAACCGGCACAAGGTATCGGACAAAGTATGGCGTGCGGCTCAGCCACTGCCGCACCAGATCGCCTCAGCCAAGAAACTGGGTGTCCGCACCGTCGTAAACCTCCGCGGTCCGCTCGACGACAACACCACCTACGTCTACGAGCGCGAGGCGTGCCGTCGCGCCGGCCTGAAGCTGGTCGACTTTCGCGTCAAGTCGCGCAACGCCCCCACGGTGGAAGAATTGCGTGGTGCGCGCGAGCTGTTCCAAACCGTAGAGTATCCGATCCTGATGCACTGCAAGTCCGGCGCGGACCGGGTGGGCTTGATGAGCGTACTCTATCGCCATCTCCACGACGGCGTGCCGATGGAGGAAGCCGTTCGCCAGCTGTCGCTTCGTTACGGTCACATCTCGCAGGCCCGGACCGGCATCATCGACTATTTCTTCGCGCGCTACATGGCCG
>JAKAXS010000256.1 GCA_021816505.1 Pseudomonadota bacterium | reverse complement strand
ATCCGTTTTGACGCCGACGTGCTCGAAGCTCTGACGAAGAAATCGGAAGATGACGATCGTAGCTTCTCGTGGCTGATCAACTGGGCCGTGCGCGTCGCACTGAAGCTTGATCAGCAGAAGGGCCGTTCAAAGAGCTCAGCCGGATAGAGTGCTGCCTCCGAAGGCAGAGGTCGCAGGTTCGAAGGAAACAGAATGGCTGCGGACTGGCGCGCGGTGCTCGAATTTGCAGAGACGGCCAACCCCGGGTTCAACGAGGTCTACACGCGATATCGTCGATTGGTCAGAGAGGCTGTCGACGCCGAAACGGAGCGGCGGCTTGTGAACGCCTACGAAGCCGCGCGCAAGGAACTCGGTGCCAAGCCATCGGGGAGCCCGGCTGTTTAGGAGGCAGGCTCGAAACATCTGCCTTCTAAGCAGAGGGTCGTTACAGACCGCTAGATTGTGGATCTAGAGCGCTTTCTGTCCCTGTGAGTCCTCCGCGCCACTGTAAATCTCGCGGATCGCGTTATCTCTACAACCTGTTCAGTTGGAGGGCGTCAAATCCGATTAGGAGCATGACCCATGAGCACGAAGAAGCCGCGCGCGGCGAAGGCGAAACCCGCACCCGAGCCGGCCGAGCCCTACAAGCCTACGGAGTATGAATCAAAGCTCGCCCTCGAGATGATCGAGCGACGCAAGACAGCGCCATCCGTCAAGTTCGACGTCACCGATGACGGTGGCAACAACTCAACTGTTAATTTCGCACATCCGGAGCCTGCGATCGGTGCAATGCTGCTAATGGATGCGTTCGGGACTACGAACGAACGGTTCAGCAGCGCGCTGGTCACGCAGCTCGCCAACATCACTTCCATGGGCGGGAAGGTAGACGGCCACAAGCTGAACGGTGCGGTCGCAATGGTCACCGGCATCAACCCGAACGACGAGGTCGAGGCCATGCTCGCCTCTCAAATGACGGCCGTGCACAACGCCACGATAAGCGCCGCCACCCGTCTGAACAACGCCGACATGCTGAACCAGTACGAGGTCTACTCCCGGACCCTCACCAAACTGGCACGCACGTTCGCCGCCCAAGTCGAAGCCCTCAAGAAGTACCGCTCCAGCGGGGAGCAAAGCATCCGCGTCCAGCATGTCAACGTGACTGCCGAACAGGCGATCGTCGGCAACGTGCAGACGGGGGGAGGGGGGGCCTCACCAGAAAAGGAACGCCAACCCCATGAACTTGACGCAGCTACGCCACCAAGCCTCACTTATGCACCAGGCACGCCGATGTTCAGCAACGTCGAAACGCTCCGGCCAGCCCTGCAAGGCGCCGGCGACGAAAGGCTGGGCTGTGTGCCGCTGCCACGGCGCGAGGGGCGGAGCGCCTGAGGGCAAACGCAATGGGTCGTGGAAACACGGTCTACGCACCAAGCAGGCGATCGCCCGACGCAGAGAGTTCGCGGAGTTGATCCGCGGCGCCCGCGCGTTCGCAAGCCAGATCTGAGGGCGCCATGAGCACCAAGCACCAGGCCGCTGGCGAGGTAGTCGAGTTTGTCCCTAAACGCACTCGGGAAGAGACCCGGTTCAAGCCCGGCCAATCCGGCAATCCGAAGGGGCGGCCGAAAAGCTCGAAGCACAAGCTTAACGACGAGTTTCTCTACGAGCTGAGCGAGAGCTGGGCCGAGGGCGGCAAGGATGTGCTCCGGCGCGTCATGCAGGATCAGCCGGTCGAATACCTGAGGATGATGACGAAGCTGATCATCGCCTGGGACATCGGCGCCAATGAGCCGGCTCAGCCGAGCCTTGAGGCTTTGTCCGACGAGGACCTGGATCTGCTCGAGCAGTTCATCCGTTGGAAAAGCGAACTCGCCGCACGCGGGGCGTGACCTGTAATAACAGTTCGATTTGGCCGATAACAGGTGGACCGATCTTAAGGTGAGAGAGATGACGGTGAGCGGGCCCGGAGTGGACGGAAGCTTAAACGATCACCTGATGGAAGAAGCCTCCTTCAGGAATCGCGAAAGGCTGAACGGCGCTAATGAGACCATTTTGAATGGCAGTGCCTGTGTCCATGACCAATTCGCTGTTTTGCCATTTGCGAACCTGCTTAATCGACCGACCGGTTTTTCCAGCCAGTATCTCTGCGGTCCTGTTGTCCTCATAACGCAAGGACTTCAGACGTTCGCTTACAACAGCCTCGGTCATTCGTTGACCCGGGGAAGGCTCGTACCCTGTCTGGTGGAAGAAGAACGTGGCCCCGGGAACGGCGTACCTGCTGTCACCGCACAGAAATAGTATGTTGGCGGCGCTCTGAATGCTCCCGAGATTGTAGGTCGTGATCTTGATGGGCAGCGCTTCGAGAACTGCGAAAGCATAGTATGCGTGGTCTAACAGACCTCCGACCGAACTCAGCGCTATCGTTATCTCCTGGAAGCCGTTCCGGATCGCCTCACCACAGACGCTAGAAAGCTGCTCAGCAGCCTTGCGGTCCACCGCGGCATTGAAGCCGATGTAGCAGCCGCCTGGAAATTGGTCTGCAAGTTGCGGCGGCCGTTCCATCAAAGTCCTCCACATCCAGAAATCCGCTCAACTTCACTAAAAGAAGCATTTATCGTGAGTTGAAATAATCTGGGAGTCCACTCGGATGAGGAAGCGCGCGCCAACAGCTACGTGACGCGACCGCGGGATCATTCACATCGGGGGGACGGGAGACGCGCGCACGGCAGAGGGCGCCGCGTAGCTGCAACCTAGATGGAGTGATTTGCATGCAAATGCAAGTATGCGCTCCGGCCTCTCTTCCACAAGCCGCGCCTTCCACTTCACCGGAGGTGGCGGTGGATGCCCTGGCCATCTCGGTCGATCCTTCGCGTGCATCAGCTCGCCGTTGAACCTCGTGGCGAACAGCTCGGCATGTTCACGAAGCTCAAAGCAGAAGACCTGGAAAAAGACGCCGTCGCGTTGGAAAGCGTGACCGCGGTTGCCGAGGGACAGTTCCCGGCAGAAATGCCGAAGCCGCCGTTGCCGAGGGCCGACGCAAAACCGCTCCTCCAACGCGACCTGCCACCGCCAGTATCGATCGATGGTGGTTCTGGTCAGTTCGCCCTTGCGTCTCAATATCTGTGCCCCGTGCTCGTGAGAGCCTAGAGAACAAACGCAGAACTAGTCAAACTTCCGGTTTTTCGCGGCACCGGCATCGGCTGGCGGCACTCGGTCTGGAGCCTGTACAATCAGGCGCAGCGCGTGAAGGAATGCGCTTCGTCGTGTAGCTGGCAAAGCGGCAATGATAACGCCGTCGATTTTCTCGTAAAAAGACCTTCTTGCTTTGAGAACCGCGACGCCGGCAGCCGAGAGCTTGATTTCATAACATCGGGTATCCGATCGCTTCCGTCGGCGAGATATGAAACCCATCTTCTTGAGCCGTCGCGCCACGCCTGTAGCAGTCGACCGATCGATGCCGGTGACGGATACAACCGTGTCTTGCGAACACGGCCCATTTTCATTCACCGCTTCCAGGAATTCGTACTGCGCGCGGGTCAGCTCGATACGGCTTGCCCCCTGTCGAAGGCGCCTAGCCGCAGCTTGCTCAGCTAAGTGAAGTTGGTGAAAGACGGAGTGTCTAAGGTCCATGCCCAAATATGACATGTGTACGGTAGTTCCGTCTACGGGTCTTTATCCTGCCCCCGCCGCGAGCTTGTGTCGCTTGATACACCCTACGCGCGCGAAACGAGCATCTAAGGATAGCCGCGGAGCCCAAGTTTTACAGCGAGGGATGGCTGCGCGCTTTGCGATAGCGCTCCCGCTTCCCGTGTTAGTGCCTTCGCACGAGCGTCGCCTCCGCGGTTGCCGAGCGACTGCGCCTCATGTCCTTGCCGTCGTCGAAAGTCACGTCGTCATGCTCGCCCGTCGCAGCCGCACCATCTTTAGAGCGTTGTCGGTTTAGGCATCAAACCGTTCCGGACCGTATGGCAGCACAGTAATGATCCGACATGGCGTAGCTGGGAATTTCGCCGCAGATGCCTTGGACAGCAACTCGGTCGGTGCTGCGTCTTCCGCTAAACGCAGGATGGCGTGGACGCGCAAATTGGCATGGCGGCATGGTTTCGCTTCAGCGAGCCGCGTCCCAGTAGAACAACTTCCAGTGTTTTGCGTTGATTGGCTTAAACTAGGAGAAAACAAATGGCCAATCTCACGCTCAAGGACCTGGCATCGAAGTTGAAAGGCATCGATATCGCCTTTCTCGCAACCAAAACAGACAACGGCGAGATCGCTAGCCGGCCGATGAGCAATAACGGTGATGTTGAGTACGAAGGCGACAGCTACTATTTCACTTACGAACAGTCACGAATCGTTAGCGACATTCGACGCGATAAGACAGTGACGCTGTCGTTCACTGGGAAATCCGGCATCGTGTCTGGGCCTAGCTTTTACGCGAGCGTTCAAGGCAAGGCAGAACTCATCACGGACAAAGCGGCATTCGAAGCGCACTGGACCAAGGATCTCGACGTTTGGTTCGAGAAGGGCGTTGACACGCCAGGCCTCACGCTAGTCAAGGTTCACGCTCTTCGCATCACATATTGGGACGGCAGTGAACAGGGTGCCATCAGCGTGCCTTGAGAGGCGGCGGTGTCATTGCAAACGTCGGCCGCTATTTGGGTTTATCGAACGCTGTAGCCCGGCGCAGCTCACCAAGCGCGAGTTCGAATAGATCGGGGATCGAGCAACTTAGGTGATTGGCCATCGCGGCTGCTTGCGCTTTGAACTGCGGAGAACAACGGAAATTCATTTGCGTTGTCCGGCCCACACCTACACGTCCCTGCTCCAGATCCGGCTTGCTATGCTGACGAGCCATATAGATCCTCGCGATTGCAAATGTCCGGCTTAGCTTTCCTAAACTATGAGGCACCGCACGAGCGCTACCGGTGCTCGACGACCTGCCTTTCCGCTTCTGAATAG
>JAKAXS010000006.1 GCA_021816505.1 Pseudomonadota bacterium | reverse complement strand
ATCCGCGCGGCACGAAGCAGGCGATCTGCGCCGTCATGTCGTCGACTTGAAACTCGGTGATGCGTCGCGCACCGCTCTGGCCCGCGAGCAGATTGGACCAAGCTGCCTCGACGCCCGAGCCGGTGGGGCACACCAATCCAAGACCTGTCACAACGACGCGCCGCAGTTTCATCCCAGGCCCCTGCTCTGTTTGCGTTTGGGTTCGCTAGCCTCGCGCGCGCTGTTCGCACAGTGCGGCTAGGGCAGACGGCGCCGCGCCCTTTTCGAGCACGACGCCGCCAAAACTCAACGATCTGCTTTGGCTCAAGCCGCGCTGGTGGACGCGTTCTTCTCGAGGAACTTCACGGCATCGCCGACCGTCAGGATGTGCTCAGCGGCGTCATCCGGGATCTCGCAGCCAAATTCTTCCTCGAAGGCCATAACCAGCTCGACCGTGTCCAAGCTGTCGGCGCCAAGGTCATCGATAAAGGACGCGTTCTCGGTCACTTTTTCGGTCTCGACGCCCAAGTGCTCGACGACAATTTTCTTAACGCGCTCAGCGACGTCGCTCATCGTAAGTTCCTCGTGTCTCTTTCGGGTCTCTAGTATCAGATCTTTTCAGTTCAGTTTCGTCTCGAGGCGCTTCGCCTGCAACGACCATTCCGCCCGGGCACTAGGCCCTGGGTTCCATACCGCGTCAGCGCTTGACCGTTACGGCCTTTTACAGCGCTTCGCAGCAAAAAACGTGGCGAGTTAACACACTTCTCCGGCCTTGGCCAAGCCCCTGCGGCCCCGTGACGGCAACATGATTACCCCTCGGCCTCAAACCATCAGCATTCCGCCGTTGATATGAAGGGTTTGGCCCGTGACGTAGGCGGCCGCGTCCGACGCCAAATAGAGGGCGCCCATGGCGATATCGTCAGGACTGCCAAACCTTTGGGCCGGGATCATCTTGGATATTTCTTCGGTCTGTTTGTCGTTCAGTGCGTCCGTCATGGCGGTTTTGATGAACCCCGGCGCGATACAGTTCGCCGTGATCCCGCGCGAGGCGACCTCGCGGGCGAGGGATTTCGTCATGCCGATCATGCCGGCCTTCGAGGCGGCATAGTTGCCCTGGCCCGGATTGCCGATAATGCCCGAAACGGACGAGACGTTGATGATGCGGCCATAGCCGGTCTTGGAGCGCATCATGGCGCGGGCGGCGGCGCGCATCAGCATGAACGTCGACGTGAGGTTCACGGCGATGACGTCGTCCCACTGGTCGTCCTTCATGACCATGAACAGGTTGTCCTTGGTGAGGCCGGCGTTGTTGACGAGGATGTCGACCCGGCCAAGCTTGCCGGCAGCGGTGTCGATCAGCTTGCCCACTTCGGCGCGGTTGCCGAGATCGCAAGGCGTGACGTGCACGCGGTCGCCGAGTTCGGCGGCGAGCTTGTCGAGTTTGTCTACCTGCCGGCCTGAGATCGCCACGGTGGCGCCAGCCTTGTGCAGCGTGCGGGCGATCGATTCGCCAATGCCGCCCGTTGCGCCGGTGACGAGGGCATTGCGCCCGGTGAGTTCGAACATGGGTGTGCGTTCCTTAAGCGTTCAACGACGTTAGACGTTCAGCAAGCTTGCCAGCGCGGCGTCGAAATCCGCCGGTGTGCCGATGCTCGTAGCATTCAGTGATTTCTCGACGCGTTTGACGATGCCGGCGAGAACCTTGCCGGTTCCGATCTCGTAGACATCCGACACGCCGTGGGCTGTCATATACGAAACACTCTCGCGCCAGCGCACCGTACCGGTGACCTGCTCGACCAGCCGCTTGCGGATTTCCGCGGGATCGCTGATCGCGCTCGCCAACACGTTGCAGACGACAGGCACGACCGGCGTTTTGATGTCGACGGCTTGAAGCGCCTCGGCCATCGCGTCGGCTGCGGGTTGCATCAACGCACAGTGGAAGGGCGCGGAAACAGGCAGCGGCACGGCGCGGCGCACGCCCAGGGCCTTGCCCACTTCAGGTACGCGATCCAGAGCGGTCTTGTGTCCGGACAAGACGACCTGCGTCGGCTCGTTGTCGTTGGCGATCTGGCAGATGTCGCCCTGTGCGGCCGCTTCGGCGACCTTGATCGCGACGTCGAGCCCGACGCCTAGCAACGCCGACATCGCCCCCTGCCCGACCGGAACAGCGGCCTGCATCGCCTTGCCGCGCAGCTTCAGCAACTTCGCGGTGTCTGTCAGTGTGAAGGCACCCGCGGCCGCGAGCGCGGAGTATTCGCCGAGCGAATGCCCGGCCACGAACTTCACCCGGTCCTGCAGCGAGAAGCCCTTCTCGCGCTCCAGAACCCGCATCACCGCCATGGAGACCGCCATCAGCGCGGGCTGTGCATTCTCGGTGAGGGTCAGCTCGTCCTTCGGACCTTCCCACATCAGTTGGGAAAGCTTCTGGCCGAGTGCCGCGTCGACCTCGTCGAAAACCTCGCGTGCGGCCGGAAAAGCCTCGGCAAGCTCGCGGCCCATGCCGACGTCCTGACTGCCCTGCCCGGGAAATACGAATGCGATCGCCATCGGCCCGCCCATGATTGTTGGTTGGCGGGCAGAAACACGGGGGCGGCGGGTGAGTCAAGGGCGGCGGGGTGCGGCGGGGCGAATTGCAGGCGTGACGCTAATCGTTCCACGGGTTGATCAGTTTGACGCCAGCGCCTTGGAAATCCCGCGCATTTCTGGTGACGACTGTGTAACCCCGAACAAGCGCCGTGGCCGCTATAAAGGCATCCCGCTCAGGTTTGCGATCCGGAACGTGAAGCCGCGCGCACAGACGTGCGATGGTGCTATCGATCCCTATTACCCTGTCGGCAAACGCCGGCATGACCTGATCGTCGAGCCAAGCACGAAGGATCGCGCCTTGCGCACTATCTCGACGCTCAAGTTGGACAGTGCCTCGTTCCAGTTCCAGCACGCTGATTACGGAAAGGAACTGCGTGGAGGTCTCGGTGGCCGAGGCCCAGTTCCAAACAGGCTCATTGGCCTCTCTGCGTACGCGGAGCGCAGACACGACGTTTGTATCGAGCAGGTACATCAAAGCCAGTCGATGTCGCGCGATACCGTTCCCATACGGGGCGGATCAAACTCGAAATCCGGTGCGCCCTTCTGCTCCAACGCTTCCGCTAGGCTCCTGGGCTTGCTGGTGAGCTTCTGATACTGATCGATGCTGAGAAGCACGTGCGATGCTTCGCCCCGGTCAGTGATGAAGACCGGGCCCGTGTTTGCAGCCTTCTTTGCTTCGTTCGTCCGCTGATTGAAATCCCGGCTGGAGAATGTCTTGGCGTTCGGGGGCAATATCGTCATTGCAGCACCTCGTGCTCGTCTTTGTAGCAACGTTGCTACATTCTCGGCCGGGCGTCAAGTCTTGCCTGGACCTCATAAATCTGTATAACGCGCCTCATCACCCGCTCCGGTTGGAAGCTGAACGGGGCCGCGGCGACGCGGCAGGATATTGATTTCGCTTGCCGATTTCAAAATCCGTTCCTCGGTGTTTCCGCTCTTTGGGTGCCTGTGGGCCTTCCGGGTCCATAAGGGGCTATGCGCCGGAGTGGTAAGTGAGACGCAACAGGGTTCGGCCGTTCGGCCGGCTTCGTCGCGGACAACTCGCAACAGAAGGGCCATTGCATGCCGTTATACGAGCATGTCTTCCTGGCGCGCCAGGACGTCTCGAACCAGCAGGTCGAGACACTCACCAAGGAATTCTCCGACGTCATCACCGAAGGTGGCGGCAAGATCACGAAGTCGGAGTACTGGGGCCTGAAGGGCCTCGCCTTCAAGATCAAGAAGAGCCGCAAGGCGCACTACTCGCTGCTCAACATCGATAGCCCCCCGGCCGCCGTGGCCGAGATGGAGCGTCGCATGGGGCTGTCGACCGACATCATCCGTTTCATCACCATCAAGGTCGAAGAACACGAGACCGAGCCCAGCATCCAGATGCGCAAGCAGGATCGCGACGAGCGCGGCGACCGCGGTGATCGCGGCGGCTTCCGTGGCGGCGATCGCGGCGGCTTCCGTGGTGGAGACCGTGGCGGCTTCCGCGGCGGTGATCGCGGACCCGGCGGTGGTGGTGGCGGCGGCTTCCGTGGCGACCGCGAAGGCGGTTCGGAAGGCGCTTCGACGTTCCGCGCGCGTCCCCCGTCTGCTGGCGGCTTCCGTGACGGCGGCGCAGGCGGCGATCGCGGACCTCGTCCGCCCCGTCCCCCGCGTGACGGCAATCCTGGTACCGGCTCGGAGGGCGCATAATCATGGCTGAAGTTCAACAGATGGGCGCCGCGCGCCGCCCCTTCCAGCGCCGCCGCAAGACCTGCCCGTTCTCCGGCGATCATGCGCCGAAGATTGACTACAAGGACGTGCGCACGCTCGGCCGCTATGTATCTGAGCGCGGCAAGATCGTGCCGTCTCGCATCACGGCCGTGTCGGCCAAGAAGCAGCGCGAACTGGCACGTGCCATCAAGCGCGCGCGCTTCCTGGGCCTGCTGCCCTACGTTCTGAAGTAAGACGCCTTTCGGCGCCGGGCTCTGTTCGGGTCCGGCGCCTTCACAGACTTGGTTGGGACAGGGGCTCAGGCCTGCCTGCTCTAACCGCGGCAACGCGGGACAGCTTTTTTAGATGCGCAACGCATATTTCATCGCTGCAGGCGCCGGCATCGTGTCGGCTCTCGCCTTCGTGTCGGCGATGATGGGCTCGCCCGTTACGTCCTTCTTCCTTTTCATGATCGCAGGTTTGCCGCTGTACGTGGCAGGCGTCGGCTGGACGTGGGCCGCAGCCTTGCTGGCAACCGCAATCGGGTCGCTGCTGCTGGTCGGGGTCGGCGCGCGCGAAGCCGCCATGGTCTACGCCGGGCTGCTTGGGATGCCGGCCATCCTGCTTACGCAAGTGGCCGACTTGCGCGTTTCGGTCACGCATCCGGCCAGCAATACGACGACGGACCGCTGGGCGTCGCCCGGATTCCTCGTGCTTCTGGCCGCGCTGCTTGCGGCGATCGTGTCGGTCGCTCTGGTGACGGTGCTGCACGACAGCCTGCCGAACCTGAGCGAGGAAATCGGCAAGCTCGTGAAGAGCACGCCTCAGTTCGCGGGCGAGCAGCAATTAAGCGAAGAACAGCTCAAGCAGATCATCGATATCGTGGTGACCATGGTGCCGGCCGCGGCTGCGATGGTGCCGATGATTGCCGCGGTCCTGAACCTGTGGCTTGCGGGGCGCATCGTGTTGGCGGCGGGCCAGCTACGGCGGCCCTGGCCGGACATCGCAGCGATGCGCTTTCCGCGCGGCGCGCCCTTGATCCTGGCGGCGGCGGCGATGGGAAGTTCGACGCTGACCGGCGTGGCCGGGACGGCGGCGATCGCGATCTTCGGCGCCTTCTTCATCGGCTATCTGATGCTGGGCCTCGCTGTTCTTCACTACATCACGCGTGGCAAGAGCTGGCGGCCGTTCGCGCTGTCGGCCGTCTACATCGGCCTCTTCCTCATCAACATCTGGCTGGCGCTGCCGATCATCCTGCTCGGCCTCGTCGACACCATTTTCCCGCTGCGAAGGCCGCCGGCCGGCAGCGGGACCACCTAGCTCACGCATCAACATCATCAATCGCATTCCAAGATCGAAAGGAACATCAACATGCAGGTCATCCTCCTCCAGCGCCTCGGCCGCCTCGGCCAGATGGGCGATGTCGTCAACGTCAAGGACGGCTATGCCCGCAACTTCCTGCTGCCGCAGAAGAAGGCGCTGCGCGCCACCGAAGCCAACCGCAAGCAGTTCGAGAGCCAGCGTGCGCAGTTGGAAGCCGACAACCTCGCCCACAAGTCCGAGGCCGATGCCGTGGCGAAGAAGCTCGAGAACCAGAGCTTCACGGCGATCCGCACGGCAGGCGACACCGGCCAGCTCTACGGCTCGGTTTCGACGCGTGACATCGCCGACGTCGTGTCGGCCGGCGGCTTCACGATCAATCGCAATCAGGTCGTGCTCGAGAAGCCGATCAAGAACCTCGGTCTGCATGACGTGAAGATCGCGCTTCACCCGGAAGTCGTCGTGAAGGTGAGCCTCAACGTCGCCCGCTCGGAAGACGAAGCGGCGCGCCAGGCGAAGGGCGAAGACGTCACGCTGGTGCGCGACGAAAAGATCGAGCTGGAAACGTTCGATCCCGACTCAGTGTTTGAGGAAGGCGGCCGCGCCGGTGGCGAGGAAGCCGACGAGGCCGACAAGGGCTGATTGCCCGGTCGCACACTGCGTCCCAGGTCTCGACAAAGCGCGGGTCAGACTTCGGTCTGGCCCGTCGTCGTTTCAGACCATGCCTGTCGTGCCGAGCAGCGTGTAGGTGAGCATGCGCTTGGAGGCGACCCAGGGTTCGATTTCTTCGGCAAAGCGGGCGTAGTGCTCGAGTTCGTGATGCGCGTTGAATGCGGCTTCGCTGTCGAAGACCTGGTAGAGCAGGAACGAACTCGGATCGACCGGGTCCTCCGACACGTCGAACCGCTCGCATCCCGGCTCGTTGGCGCGGCTTTCGGCGGCGTGCGCGATCAGGGCGGCGCGCAGATTGTCGGCCTCGCCGCGATTGGCCTCGAAGAACACCGCCACCACGAACATCGACGCCTCCCAATGATTGTTGCCTGCGCTACACCTGACTGCCGCGCGCTTTAACCGAGCGTTAAACGTTCCTGCGGCAACATTTCGTTAACTGTAGCAAATCGAGTTGCACCAGCGTGGACGGGCAAGGCTTTCTCACCTCTTCATTGAACACCGTATCGAACGATACGGGCCGCATGGCATTCTGCGGGCCCTATGTGCTGTCCGCAATAACCGGCTATCCGATCAGCAAAGTAGAGGCGGCGGTCAACGCCTACCGGCAGTTGCCGGCGGATTTGCAGTTCAGGGTCAAGGGGACGTACGCCGACGAGGTCGAAGGTGCGCTGGCCGTTTACGGCTACACAATGAGCCTCAAAGAGACGTTCATGCAGCTTGAACGCAAGCGCCGGCCGACCGTCTGGGGTTGGATGCAGAAGCCGCGCAACGCCTGGGCGCACTACATCCTGGCGATCCATAAGGGCAAGGAAGGCCACTGGATTTTGATCAAGGGCGTCAAGATGTGCGACACGTTCACGGAAGGCCGCTGGACCTTCGTCTGTGACGGTCCCCACCGCGGTGCCCGCATCATGGAAGTTTTCGAGGTCCGTCGATCGATCGACGGCTAGCGGGACCCGCCTCGTTTACTCCCTACGGTAACCAACCCAATCAAAACACCATGGCGGCGCAATTCTGGCGCAAAAACAGTCGTGTATGCTGGGGTCTGGACGTTTCGCCTAACGGTCGTCAAACCTCGCATCGGGATCCACCATGTTCTCCAATACGGTCGTGCTCCTCATTCTTGCGGCCGTCACGCTGTGGCTGCGCAACAGCATCGGCGATCTGAAGAACACCATCTTGCTGCTTGGCGAGCGCTTGCAGCGAGCAGAGTCCGAACTGAAGCTTCTGAAGCGTGGAGGAACAGTCGCGGACGCTGTTCCCGAGGCGGCGCCTGAGGCGCCCTCTTCCCCTGAAGAACCCGAGGCCCCGGAAGAAGCCCCGGAAGCCGCAACGCCGCTTCCTCCGCGCGCATCCGTACCCGAGATCGTTGCTGCGGCGGCAGACGCGGCAAGGCCCAGCGCGCCGACCGGCAGCAGTCTTGAAGAACGCCTCGGCACCCGTTGGACGGTTCTCGTCGGCGGCGTCGCATTTGCCATCGGCGGCATCCTGATCGTGCGTCATTCCATCGAACAGGGATGGCTCGGGCCGGAAGTTCGCGTGCTGCTGGGTGCGCTGCTCGCAGCCGCTCTGGTCGGCGCCGGCGAATGGGCCCGCCGCAACGAGACGAATTTCGGTCTGAATGCGGTCCCCAGCGCGCACATTCCGAGTGTGCTCACGGCAGCCGGCACGGTGGCGGCGTTCGCCACGGTCTACGCCGCGCATGCGCTGTACGGCTTCATCGGGCCTGGGGCTGCCTTCATCCTGCTCGGCCTGGTCGGCATCGCGACGATGCTCGCCGCCGCGTTGCACGGCCCTGCCCTCGCCGGCCTGGGCCTTGCCGGCTCCTTCATCGCTCCGGCGCTCGTGACGTCCAACGCGCCGAACCCGTGGCCTCTGGTGTTGTATCTCGCTGTCGTTGCCGCCTCCGCCTATCTGTTGGCGCGCACGCGCCGGTGGCTTTGGCTCGCCGCGACTGTGGTCGCGGGCGTGACGATATGGGGCGTGCTGCTCCTTCCGCTGGCGGCGTCCGGCCCCACCCACGAACAGTGGGCAATCGCCACGCATGTGGTCATTCAACTGATGCTCGCGGCAGGTTTCCTTGCGATCGAACCGCACGTCGGCACATCGGATGCGGAGGCTCGTCCCGACTGGGTCGCATCTGCGTCGCTCACCGTCCTGTCAGGCTTGGCGATCGCCGTTCTGTCCGCCACCGGTTTCGTGTTCGAAGGATGGCTGCCGCTGACGTTCGCGGTTATCGCCGTGCTTGCCACCACCGGCTGGATGAGCCCGCGCGCGGCGGTCGCGTCCGTTCTTGCCGGCACTGTCGCGATCGCGGCCGTCATTCTCTGGCCGAACCTGAACGCACCTGTGTGGTCGCAATACGAGACGATGCCGGATTGGAAGCCGCTCGACGTGCCGGCGGGCGTCGCGAGCTTCCTGTCATGGGCGGCCATCCTCAGCGGCGTCGCGGCCGCGGTTGCGGCAGCACGTCTCTACATCGGCCGCGCGCTGCCGGCGACGACCAGCGCGCTCTACGCACTGGCCGCAACGGCCGCGCCGCTGCTCGCGCTCGTGCTGGCCTATCTGCGCGTGACGCAGTTCGATCATTCGGTTCGCTTTGCAGTGTTCGGCACCGTGCTGGCGGCCATCTACGCGTTCGTCGCGGAGCGCTTCGAGCGGACTGAGGCGCCTGATGCGCCGATCGCGACGCGTACCGGCACCGGCGCCCTCGCCTCTGCATCGATTGCCGCATTCGCGTTCGCGCTCGTCGTGTCCTTGGACCGTGGCTACCTCACGGTGGCGATCGCGTTGGCGGCACTCGGCACGGCCTACCTTGCGGCGTTGAAGGACATCCCGCTTCTGCGTTGGGCCGTTGTCGGTCTCGGCGTCATCGTGCTCGGCCGCGTCGCGTGGGATCCCGCGATCATGGGCGAGAACGTCGGTACTTGGCCGATCTTCAACTGGCTGCTTCTCGGCTACGGCGTGCCGACGGTCGCCTTCGCGCTTGCCGCCAAGGTGTTGCGGACGCGAGCCGACGACGTGGCCGTGCGGCTGATGGAAAGCCTCTCAGTGCTGTTCCTCGGCCTTCTCGCGTTCTTCCAGATCCGGCACTTCATGAATGGTGGCGATCCACTGGCTCCCGTGTCGGGCCATGTGGAGCAAGGTTTGATGGCGTTCGTCGCGCTCGGCCTCTCCTACGTGATGACGCGGCTGCACATGCGGCGCGCGAGCATCGTATTCGATACCGCTTCGCTGATCTTCGGCGGGCTTGCGGTGTTCGTCTCGGCAATGGGCCTGTTGCTGTGGCAGAACCCTTCGCTCACAGGCGAACCGGTTGGCGGCGCGACGCTCTTCAGCACGCTCCTGCTCGCCTACTTCCTGCCTGGCATCATGGCGTTGTTCGTGGCGCGTCACGCGCGCTTCACGCGACCCAGGTGGTACGCGACCGCCGCCGGCGTTCTCGCGATCGTCCTCATCATCGCCTATGTCACGCTCGAGGTGCGGCACGCGTTCCAGGGCGCAAGCATCAGTCTCGACAACGCGACCTCGGACGCGGAGCTTTGGGCTTACTCGGCGGCTTGGCTGCTGCTCGGCATCGCCTTCCTCGGCTACGGCATCTGGCGCGGATCGCAGGAGGCACGCTATGCGTCCGCGGCGCTGGTCACGCTGGCGACGCTCAAGGTCTTCACGTACGACCTCGCCGATGTCGAAGGCATCTGGCGGGCGCTCTCGTTTATCTGCCTGGGTGCCGTGCTGATAGGCATCGGTTTCGTCTATCAGCGGATCATTTTTGCGAAGCCGCCAGGCACTCTGCAAAACGCGTCCTAGCTTTCTGAATGAACATTCATGTTTGAGCTATAAATTCGACATATCAATCACCTACTGATTTGCGCTTAAGCCGCATGTACACGCCCTAGTGGGCGCGGATATAATCTGTCCGAAACGGGGAACGGTTACCGGCATATGGCCGGCGTCCCCTCGGAACTTCAACGCGCTGCTGCACCCCTCGATGTCCGGGAGCAGGCGGCGTTCCCCGGAACGAAGTTGCTGCTCGCTGAGTTGTAGCTCGCGCCGCAACGTCGATTAGAGAAAAGATGCAGACCAACAATAAATCGAAGTCGACGGTTGGACAGGCTGCGCGCCCGAGCTCGGACAACGTGGGCGTACTTCTCCTTCATGGGTTGGCCGGCACGCCGGCGGAACTTCGGTTCCTGGCCAATCGGCTTTCGTCCGAAGGCTTCGTCGTGGCGACGCCGACGCTGCCGGGACTTGCGGGCAATACCGACATCAGCGGCCTTTCGACCTGGCAGGATTGGGTCATTGAAGCGCGCAAGGCCTATGACAAGATGGCGGCCACGTGCGACCGCGTCTACGTCGGTGGCTTGTCGGCCGGTGCGTTGCTGGCGCTGAAGCTTGCCGCGGAGAAGCCGCAGGGCCTGGCGGGCACGATGCTGTTTGCGCCGACGCTGCGTCCGAACGGCTGGTCGATTCCGTGGACCTTCAAGTTGTTCTATCTCGTGCACGCCCGTTGGCTGGCGCGCATGTTCCAGTTCGAAGAGCGCATGCCGTTCGGCATCAAGGACGATCGCATCCGTAACCTCGTGCTCGGTGCTTTGAAGAACGAGCACTCCAGCGACATCTTCCGCATCAACGGCGTGAAGGTGCTGGAGATGCTGCGTCTGTCGCGCTCCGTCGTGCGTGACCTGCCGCGGATCGCACAGCCATCGATCATCTTCCATCCGCGCAACGACGATCAGAGCGATCTCGACAATTCCGCCGAGTTGCAGCGGAAGATGGCGGGTCGCGTCGAGTTGTGCGTGCTAGACGACAGCTATCATGTGGTGACGCTCGATCGTCAACGGAGCTATGTTGCCGAACGCACTTCGAGCTTTATCGAGCGCGACGTGGCCGATATGGCGGCGCGCGTGCCGTTCGGAGAAAAGGCTCGCGTGTAGCCGCCGGCTGCATCGTCGGCCCATGAGTTTGCAACGCCGATGATCTTGACTCTCGCCTTCCGCAACTTCTCACACGACCGGCTTCGGTCCGGTGTGACGATCGTCGGCATTGTCTTCGCGGTCGTGCTGCTCGCCGTCCAGCTCGGACTGTACGTCAGCGCCAGCCGCATGATCACCGGCGCCGTCGACAACGCGGTCGCGGATCTGTGGGTGCTGCCCTTCGGCACGCAAAGCTTCGACGAAGGTGCGCCCTTGCTGGGATCGGCGGAGCGCCATCAGGTGTTGGCCGTTCCTGGCGTTCGCGCGGTGACCCCGCTGGTCGTCGGCTTTTCCGATTGGCGGCGGCCCGACAGTGCCACGTCGAGCGTCGTGATCGTCGGCGCCGATATCGAAACGAAGGCGCTGTTGCCCTGGTCGATTTCGGCGGGCGAACTTGCAAGCTTGAAGGAACCGGACGGCGTTGGCGTCGACCGCAGCTACTTCGAGGAACTCGGAGTCGACGGTATCGGCGACTTTGGGCACGTCGAAGGAGAGCGCGCACGCGTGCGCCTCGTGACCGACGGCATCCGCTCGTTCACACGCTCGCCCTATATCTTCACGACGACGCGGCGTGCGCGGGCGATGTTCGGCATCGGCTCTCAGGCCTCCACCTTCCTGTTGGTGCGCACGGAGCAAGGCGCCGACGTGGCCAGCTTGAAATCCGATATCGCCGGACGTCTGGAGTCCGCCGAGGTGCTGACCTCCGCCGAATTCCGCGAGCGCAACATTCAACAGTGGATGTTCAATACCGGAGCGGGCGTGGCGCTGATCGGCGGCGCGGTGCTGGGCTTGATCGTCGGCACCGTCATCGTCAGCCAGACGCTGTACTCCAGCACCAAGGATCACCTGCGCGAATACGCAACGTTGCGCGCGCTCGGTTCGCCTTCGAAGTATCTCTACAAGGTCGTCATGACTCAGGCCGCGCTGTGCGCGGTCATCGGCTACACGCTCGGCATGATCGTGGCGCTGCTGCTGGCGCGTGCGTCTCTCGAAACGGCGATGCCGATCGTGCTGACGCCGTTCCTGGCCGGCAGCCTGCTCGTCCTTACCGTCGGCATGTCGGCAATCGCTGCGGCAGCGGCCATCCTGAAGGTCATGGAAATCGACCCGGCGAGCGTGTTTGCCCGCTAAAGGGCGTCGCTTATCGGCGCTCGCACACCGGCCTTGCCAAGCTGTCCCAACAGCCGCTGTTTCTTCTCGGACGCGACGCGAACGCGGAAGCGGATCATGCTGCCGTCGTCGCCGGCCGCCGTGTCCATCACGTCGGTGTTCTCGTGCAGCCAGTTGATCAGGCGGCCCTCGATGGCCGGCACCGAAAGATCCAGGATCTCGTCCGACTTGCCCAGGCGCGCGTCGATCGCATCGAGCAATGCGCCCATGCCCTCACCCGAGGTGGCCGACACCAGCGCGGGATGACGCTCTTCCCAACGCGCGGAGTGTGTCGCCTCTTCTCGTGTGACCGGTGACAGCAGGTCCACCTTGTTCCAGACTTCCAGGATGTGGTTGTCGGCGGGAACGATGTCGATTCCCAAACCGCCGAGCACGTTCTCGACGTCCTTCGCCTGAGCATCCGTTTCGGCATGCGCGATGTCGCGGACGTGCAGCACGAGATCGGCTTCGATCACCTCTTCCAGCGTGGCGCGGAACGCCGCGACCAGCATCGTCGGCAGGTCGGAGATGAAGCCCACCGTGTCGGACAGGATGATGCGCCGTCCGCTCTTCAGCTTCACCTCGCGCATCGTCGGATCGAGCGTCGCGAACACCTGGTCCTGCGCCAGCACACCGGCGCCGGTCAGGCGGTTGAACAGCGTGGACTTGCCGGCGTTGGTGTAGCCGACGATGGCGACAACGGGATACGGCACCTTGCGGCGGCCCGCGCGATGCAGCTCGCGCGTGCGGACGACGCCGGTGAGGTCCTTGCGGATGGCGTCGATCCGTTCCTGCAGCATGCGGCGGTCGAGTTCGATCTGGGCTTCGCCCGGGCCACCCAGGAAGCCGCGCCCGCCGCGCTGGCGCTCCAAGTGGGTCCAGGCGCGGACGAGGCGGCCCTTCTGATACGTGAGATGCGCCAGCTCGACCTGCAGGCGGCCTTCGCGAGTGCGTGCACGGCGGCCGAAGATTTCGAGGATCAGTCCCGTCCGGTCGAGCACCTTGGCCTTCCAGGCCATCTCCAGATTGCGCTGCTGTACGGGCGAAACCGTGTGGTCGATGATGACCAGTTCGATGTTCTCGTCGGTAACGATCTGGCCGAGTTCCTCCACCTTGCCGCTGCCGAACAGGGTAGCGGGCTTGGGAAGAGCCAACGGCACGATCATCCCGCGGGCAACGGTCAGGTCTATGGCTTCGGCCAAGCCTTCCGTTTCGCTGAGACGGTCTTGCGGAGAATGCAGGGACGGCGACGCGGACTTGGCGTGCCGGCTCAGATCGGGCACGAGCACCAGCGCGCGCGCAATGCCCTCGCGCCGCGCGGCCTGACGCGCGGCCGCGAGCGTTGCGCCCAGGTCTTGTTCTGCTTTTACGCGGTCGTCGATTAGACCGTTATCCTTGCTGGCCTTCGGCTGCCGGATCGACGTCCATCAGGTGGACGGGCGTACCAGGCATGATTGTCGAGATCGCATGCTTATAGACGAGCTGGGAGTGCCCGTCGCGTCTCAACAGCACGCAAAAATTGTCGAACCAGGTCACGATGCCTTGAAGCTTCACGCCATTGACGAGGAAGATCGTCAGCGGTGTCTTGTTCTTCCGCACGTAATTCAGGAAGGTGTCCTGAAGTGACTGCGTACGCTCTGCTGCCATTTTAAGTGCCTCAATGGTCTTTTGTTTGTTGCCGGGTGCTGTGTGACGC
The DNA here is from genome assembly GCA_021816505.1 of Pseudomonadota bacterium. Lineage (GTDB taxonomy): Bacteria > Pseudomonadota > Alphaproteobacteria > Rhizobiales > Hyphomicrobiaceae > JAKAXS01. The sequence goes on along the minus strand of JAKAXS010000006.1, from coordinate 7,923 downwards.
GGCCTGCAACGCGTCGTTCTTGCACCCTGGTCTATTACTTAGGTTGCCGCATGCAAAAAACGTTCCGTCCGCCGCGAGTGTGTGCACTGCACCACGGACGCGATAACATACCTGTTTTCAATTAGTTGAAAAGGGATCTCAGCTTGTGATCACGAATATTCGTGGCGCTTGTGATCACAAACTGTTCAGCGGCCCGAAACTGCGGCAACTTGATGAAATGACGAGCGTAATCGGAGCGTGAGCGGTCCGGGCTTGCCGTCGCCAACAGACGTTTCGTCGATCATCACGACGGGCATGACGGTTGCCGATGCCGATGTGTTGAAGGCTTCGCGCGCGTCCTTGGCCTCGGCGACGCTGAACGGCCGCTCCTGGAGCGACAGGTTCTCACGCGCCAGCAGATCCAAAAGCGTCGCGCGGGTTACACCCGGCAGCAGTTCCGGCCCGAGCGGCCGCGTGACGAGCGCGCCGGCTTTCGTGACGATCCAGGCATTGCTGGACGCGCCCTCGGTCACGTTGCCGTCGGCGTCGACGAACCAGGCCTCGCGTGCGCCGGACGCCTTCGCGGCTTCCTTGGCAAGGCAGGCGGGGAGCAGCATCACGGTCTTGATATCGCAGCGTGCCCACCGGCTTTCCGGCATCGTCTTGACGGCGATACCGGCCGCCGCCAACGCTTCGGTCTTTCCAGGGTTGTTGCTGCGCGCGAGACAGACGAGCGTCGGGGCGACATCGGCGCCGGGAAAGCTGAAGTCACGTGCCGCCTCGCCGCGCGTCACCTGCAGATAGACGACGCCGTTGCGCACGCGATTGCGGGCGATGCACTGGCGCATGATATGGCCGATGGTCCACGCGCCCGCGGGCGCCGGGATCATCAATTCCGCCAACGACCGTTGCAGCCGCGTGATGTGGCGCTTTTCGTCGATCAGCGATCCGTTCTTGACCTCGCAGACCTCGTAGACGGCGTCAGCGAACTGGAAACCGCGATCCTCCACGTGAACGGCCGCCTGGCCGTAGGGGAGATAGCGGCCGTTGACATAGACGATGCGTGTCATGCGGCGATCAGATCTGACGCATTTCGCCGGCCCGCTGGTCGGACGAGACGCCGAGCGCGCGCAGCTTGCGGTGAAGCGCCGAGCGCTCCATGCCGACGAACTCGGCCGTACGCGAGATGTTGCCGCCGAAGCGATTGATCTGCGCCAGCAGATATTCGCGCTCGAAGATCTCGCGTGCCTCGCGGAGCGGCAGGCTCATCAGATGCTCGGCGCCGCCGTTGACGGGCAAAGGTACGTTGGAGCCGATCTCGTCGGGCAGCATGTCGGCGGTGATGACGGTGTTGGGATCGCCGCCGGCGAGGATCATCAGGCGTTCGATATTGTTGCGAAGCTCGCGCACGTTGCCCGGCCAGTCGTGCGCCTGCAGGACGGCGATGGCGTCCTCGCCGATGCGGCGCGGAGCCAGGCCCGAGGCGTTGGCCAACTGGCCGACGAAGAACTGGATCAGGTCGGGAATGTCCTCGCGGCGCTCGGCCAGACCCGGAACCCGCAGCGGCACGACGTTCAGGCGGTGGTAGAGATCCTCGCGGAAGCGGCCTTCCTGCATTTCCCGCTCCAGGTCGCGGCTGGTGGAGGAGATGATGCGCACATCGACGCCCACCTTCTGCGCGCCGCCCAGGCGCAGGAACTTCTGTTCGACGAGGACGCGCAGCACCTTGCCCTGCGTCTCCAGCGGCATGTCGGCGACTTCGTCGATGTAAAGCGTGCCGGAGTGTGCTTCCTCGAGCGCGCCGACCTTGCGTGCGCCGCCGGAGCGATCCTCGGTTCCGAACATCTCTTCTTCGACACGGTCGGGGGCCATCGCCGCTGCGTTGAGCACGACGAACGGTCCGTCGGCGCGATGCGACTTCTGATGGATGACGCGGGCGGCCAGCTCCTTTCCGGTACCCGACGAGCCGCGGATGAGAATGCGGCTGTTGGTCGGCGCGACGCGGTCGAGCGATCCGCGCAGCTGATTGATCGCCGCCGACTTGCCCACCATGTCGATCGACACGGTCGAGCGTTCACGCAGCTCCTTGACCTCGCGCTTCAGGTTCGACGCTTCGAGTGCGCGCAGCGTGACGAGCACCAGGCGGTCGCCCTTGAACGGCTTCTCGATGTAGTCGTAGGCGCCGCGCTTGATCGCGGTCACGGCGGTCTCGATGTTGCCGTGGCCGGAGATAATGACCACCGGGAGATCGGGATACGTGCGCTTGATGATCGACAGCACTTCGAGCCCGTCGAGCCGGCTGCCCTGCAGCCAGATGTCCAGGATGACAAGATGCGGCCGGCGCTGTTCGATGGCGCGCAGCGCTTCGTCGCTGTCACGCGCGAGGCGGGTCGCATGGCCCTCGTCTTCGAGAATACCCGCAACCAGTTCGCGGATGTCGTTCTCGTCGTCGACGACCAGGATGTCAGCTGCCATTGTTTTGTTCCCTCGTCACTTTACTTAACTGTGCTTCAAGCCGCCGGCTGAACCGGCGATGCTGCAGATTGATGGTTCGTTCCGGATTGCTGCCGGACCGGCAAATGGATGCGGACCTGCGCGCCGCGCGGCGCGTCATCGCCCTCGGCCGGCGCATCTTCCAAGAAGAGCGTTCCGCCGTGTTGTTCGATGATCTTCTGTACGATGGCAAGCCCTAGCCCCGTGCCCTTATGTCCCTTCGTCGTGACGTAGGGCTCCAACAGGCGCGTGCGGTTCTGCTTCGGCAGGCCCGCGCCGTTGTCGCGCACGCGGATCACGACCTGATCCGATGTGGCGTCCATTGTGAGGCCGACGCGGCCCTTGAAGCCCGGCTCAGCGGTTTCGCCGAACGTTTCCACCGCTTCAGTAGCGTTCTTGACGAGATTGGTCACGGCCTGCGTGATCAGGCGGCGGTCGAACAGGCCGGATACCGGCGTCTCGGGTAGCGCGATCGCGTACTGGACGGCCGCGTGCGCCTCGCGGAACAGGATCACCGGTTCCTGCACAGCGTCGCGCAAATCGGTCTGCTCCATCACCGGCTTGGGCACGCGGGCGAACGACGCGAACTCGTCGACCATCGTCTTGATGTCGCCGGCCTGGCGCTCGATCGTGGCGGTGAGCTTCTCGAACAATTCGCGATCGTCGACGATCACCTTGCCGTACTTGCGGCGGATGCGCTCGGCCGACAGGATGATCGGCGTCAGCGGGTTCTTGATCTCGTGCGCGATGCGGCGGGCGACATCGGCCCAGGCGGCCGTGCGCTGGGCGGAAACGAGTTCGGTGATGTCGTCGAATGTGACGACCGACCCCTCGTCGCCCTCGCCCTCCTGTTCGCGCGTGATGCGAACCGCGAACGTGCGTTCATCGCCGGCGACGGTGACGTTGATCTCGTCCTGGGTGCGCAGCTTGTTGGGGTTCTCGTCGCGCTTGGCGACGACGGGTGCGAACGCCGGCAGCACGTCGCTGAGCTTTTTGCCGACGACCTCCTCCTCGGACCTGGCGAGCAGTTGTTGCGCGCTGCGGCTGAAGAGCGTGACGTTGTCCTCGTTGTCGAGGCCGATGACGCCGGCCGACACGCCGGAGAGCACGGCTTCCATGAAGCGGCGGCGGTCCGTCAGCTGCTCGTTGGTCTCGACAAGCGCATCGCGCTGATGCTTCAGCTCGCGCGTCATCAGGTTGAAGGTGTGCGACAGGCGCCGAAGGTCACCCTCACCGCGCTTCTCGGGCAGTTCGATCGTGAGGTTGCCGCGCGAGACCTGCTGGGCGCCGATGATGAGACGGCGGATCGGCGCCACGAAGCGGCCGGCGAACCAGATGCCCGTCCAGATCGCGGCCAGCAACGCCGACAGCGAGATCATCAGGTACATCAGGCCGTGAACGAGGGTGAGGTTGCCGCGTTGCTGGCGCAGCGCCTCATACTGGCTGACGCCCTGCTCGGTGCGCGCCATGGCGGCGAGCACGGCCGCGCTCACTTCACGCGCGACGTAGAGGAATTGCCCGGGATATCTGTCGAGTTTCTTGACGGCGACGACGCGGTTGGAGTTGGCGGGCAGCAGTAGCGGCACCTGCCCTGCGTCGGCGTGCTCCATCGTCTCCGCCGACGGCTGGATGAAGGGTAGCTCGGGATCTTCCAGCGCGGTGACGACGGGTTTGCCCTGCCGGTCGACCACGTAGACCGAGGGCAGCTCGCGCAGGCCGGCCTGCGCCATCAACTGTTGCGAGAACTGCTCGGGATCGGCCTGCACCGTTTCGTAGGCCGCATCGATGTCGCGCGCCATGTTGACGATGTCGGTGCGGATCACCTGGCCGTGTTCGTTGACGTAGGCGCGCGCCACGTCCAGCGAGTTGGCGATGATGGCGCGCGTTCGCGAGGTGAACCAGCTGTCGAGGGAGACGGAAAACGTCGTGGTGGCGGCGGCGGCCAGCAGGACGGCCGGCAGGGCGGCGATGACGCAGAACAGCGCGACGATGCGGACGTGAAGGCGGGCGCCGGGGATTTTGGCGCGCCAGGCCTTCCAGAAGCCGTAGACCTGGTAGGCGATGATCGCCAGCATCGCGAACAGCAGGACGAAGTTGATCGCAAGTGCGAGAAGAACGACCTCGTCACGCGGAACGATGGGCGTGAGGCCCGTCATGATCAGGTACGTGATCAGGGCCGAGACCAACGACAGGGCCATGACCACGAAGCCGGTCCAGAACGCGCGGTCGGTGGGATCGAGCAACGGCGAGCCGCGCTCCAGCGTCACTAGATCCTCTCCGCCGTGGGTTTCCGCCCCTGTGGTCAACGCGTGGTGCTCCGTCGGTTCTCGTTTCACAGCAACGGCTTGAGCATCCGGCTGGACTGACAGCTGGGCCAACCGTGATGTCTTGTGGCCTTGGCATGCAGCAGTGTTGCCGGATCACATCGGACCGGCACTGAAGCTTGGCGATCACAGAGAGAATAGGGCAACTGTGACATTCTCGCGACAAGACTGTGCGATTTCCCACAGTAGCGGGTCGCCAGGGGGTGTTTATTGATGCCCCCGTCCAGTCGCCGGCCCCTTTAGACCATTGGGGTCCGGAAGACACGAATGTCTAGAGCCTTGATCCGGCTACGTAATGTGTTTCGATTCAAGCCCAGCAGCTCCGCCGCCCGGATCTGATTTCCGCGCGTGGCGGCCAGTGCGGCCGTCAACAACGGCTGCTCGACCTGACGGATGACCCGGTCATAGAGGCCCGGCGGTGGCAAGTCCTTGCCGAAGCTGGCGAAGTACCGGCCCATGTGACGCTCGACCAGCTCGGAGAGATCTTTCGGCTCCTCTTCCGAGCTCGAATGTCGTGCAGGCTCCGTCTCGATCAGTTCCTGTTCGATGATCTGCTGGGTCAGGGTGTCTTGCGTATAGAGCGCTGCCAGGCGGCGAACGAAGTTCTCCAGTTCGCGCACGTTGCCGGGCCAGTGGTGCGCCTTCAGCCGCTCGATCGCGGCGGTCTCGATCGCCTTCTGGCCCAGCCCCTCACGGGCCGCCAGGCGCAGGAAGTGACGAACCAGATCGCCGATGTCCTCGCCGCGTTCGCGCAGCGGCGGCAAGCGCAGGGGCACGACGTTGAGGCGATAGTACAGGTCCTCGCGGAACAGGCCCTGCTGGATCTGCAGTTTGAGGTCGCGGTGCGTCGCGGCGATGATGCGCACGTTGGTCTTGATGGGCGTGCGGCCGCCGACGGTGGTGTACTCGCCCTGCTGCAGCACGCGCAGAAGGCGGGTCTGCGCTTCAAGCGGCATGTCGCCGATCTCGTCCAGGAACAGCGTGCCGCCTTCGGCCTGCTCGAAGCGGCCCTGCGTTCGGGTCTGCGCACCGGTGAAGGCGCCCTTCTCGTGGCCGAACAGTTCGCTCTCGATCAATTCGCGGGGAATCGCCGCCATGTTGATCGCCACGAACGGACCTTGCCGGCGGCGGCCGTGATCGTGCAGCACGCGCGCAACCAGTTCCTTACCGGTGCCGCTCTCGCCGTTGATCATCACCGTCAGATCGGTCTGCGTCAGGCGGGCCAGCGCGCGATAGATCTCCTGCATCGCCGCCGAACGGCCGATCAGAGGCAGGTCTTCGCCTCCCTCCATCTCCTGGCTGCCGTTGCGCTGTGCTGGGCGCCGTGCCGTGCCTGTCAGCGCGCGGCCGACGACGGAGACGACTTCCGACAGGTCGAAGGGCTTCGGGAGATACTCGTAAGCGCCCTTCTCGGCCGCCGTCAGCGCCGTCATCAGCGTGTTTTGCGCGCTCATCACGATGATGGGCAATTCCGGCCGCAGCTTCTTGATGCGCGGTATGAGGTCGAATGCGTTTTCGTCCGGCATCACGACATCGGTGATCACGACATCGCCTTCACCCTGGCTGACCCAGCGCCAGAGCGTTGCGGCATTGCCCGTGGCCCGCGGCGCATAACCGGCTCGCGCCAGCGCCTGGTTCAGCACCGTGCGGATGGCCGTATCGTCATCGGCGATCAGGATCGTGCCTCGGGCCATCTCTCACCTCTCCAACGTCGTCATTTCATGCTCGCCTGAGCGCCGTTTGCGTCTAGGCGAGCGCCTTCATCTGTGTGGTCGCATACCGGGGCCGGTCCTGCATCGGCAGCAGGACGCGGAACACGGTGCGGTTGGGTTCGCTGTCGCATTCGATGATGCCGCCGTGATCGCCGATGATCTTGGCGACGAGGGCCAGTCCAAGTCCGGTGCCCGTGCGCTTGGTCGTCACGAACGGGTCGAACAGGTGCGGCTTCATGTGGTCGGGTACGCCGGGGCCGTTGTCTTCGATCTGGATCATCAACGGCAAACTCTGGCGGAGATTGGAGCCGGGCACCGACAGGCGGACGCCGGGACGGAAGGCCGTCTGCATCACGATGCGGCCGTCGTGGTCGGTGTCGTTCAACGCTTCCGCCGCGTTCTTGATGAGGTTCAGGAACGCCTGCACGAGCTTGTCGCGATTTGCGGGGATCGGCGGCAGCGACGGATCGAAATCCTCGACGAACCGTACGCCACGGGCGAAACCGGTTTCGGACAGTCGGCGCACGTGATCCAGCACGTCGTGGATGTTGACCGGCTCCTTCGCCAGCGGGCGCTCGTCGCCGAACACTTCCATGCGATCGACGAGGTTGCGGATGCGTTCGGTCTCGGAGCAGATCAGCTGTGTCAGCACGCGATCTTCGTCGCTGGTATTCTGTTCCAGCAACTGCGCGGCACCGCGAATGCCCGACAGAGGGTTCTTGATCTCGTGCGCCAACACGGCCGCCATGCCGGAAACGGAGCGCGCGGCCGCGCGGTGCGTCAGCTGGCGTTCGATCATCTGTGCCATCGTGCGCTGCTGCAGCATCAGCACGATCAGCGCCGGCTGGTCGGGCAGCGGGCCTGCATGGACGTCGACAAGCTTGGGCGAATTAAACTTCGGCGTGGAAAGCTCGACGCCGTACTCGTTCACGGTGGACCCGGTGGCGCGCACCTGATCGATCAAGGCCAGCAGCGGACAGCCGAACGACAGGACGTCATCGAGCTTGCCGCGCTTCATCATGGCAATGCCGGTCGAGAGGAAGGCTTCGGCCGCGGCGTTGGCGTAGACCACGCGGTTCTCCTCGGCGAGGACGAGGATGGGATGCGGCAGGGCCGCGAGCAGAATGTCATGCTCGACCGGCCGGCGTGCAGGCGGGGTGCGCTCCGTCACTGATTTTTTCATGCGGCCGCCTCCGCCGCTGCGTAGAACTCGCTCAACCCGGCAAGCGCCTGCTGCGCGTCCTCTTCGGTGCAGAGCCGCCGGCGCCATGCCTTGAGGTCGAGCGACGTTGCCCCGCTCGTTTCCAGATACCAGCCCATATGCTTGCGCGCATTGCGCAGTCCGAGGAACTCGCCGTAGTGCGTCAGCATCGCGGTGATGTGGCCGACGGCGATGAGCCCTTGCTAGATCGGAA
>JAKAXS010000255.1 GCA_021816505.1 Pseudomonadota bacterium | reverse complement strand
ACCGACGTGTTCTTGGGTATCGACGCCGCGGCGACCGAGCTTTACCAAGATGGCAAATACGTTCTAGCGCGCGAGGGAAAATCGCTCACTGCGTCGGAAATGGTCGACTTATACGAGCGATGGACGAGTCAATACCCGATCCTTTCGATCGAAGATGGTCTCGCGGAAGATGACTGGCAGGGGTGGGCCCTCCTACACCAGCGCCTTGACGATCGGGTCCAATTAGTCGGCGACGACCTCTTCGTTACCAACGAAGTGCTCTACCCCTGAGCTACGACAGCCTGCTTTGATTTTGCTCGCGAATATCGAACCTCTGGCAACGCGCAGGCCGCGCACCAAGGCCCGAACGGCTGAGCGTCGAGCGCCGTCTGTTTGCCATCGCCGCGCGCGACGGGCAAGGCAAAAAGGAAGCCGCGCAAGGACGGACCGCGAACAAGTGGGGTGGCCAAGGATGCCGGTTACGAGGTAAGGCAGTGCGCTCGACAACAATTGACAACTTGCCGCAGGAGCGGCGCCGTTCGTGAGTGAACAAGGACCGAAAAACAAGGCGCTGACCCCGGCGGAAAAGCGTCAGGCGCGGCTGGAGCAGGAGTTGCGTGCCAACCTGCAGAGGCGCAAGGGGCAAGCCCGCGCAAGGCGCGAGGAGCCGGCGGTGCCGAAAGGTAACGCTACCGAGCCGTCAGAGGGGTAGACGCGCTTGCCGCCAGGGGCGCGAAGCGACTAAGCATTGGCGTGAATGGCCGGCGCAGAGCGTCGCCTGGCCTGCATAGTTGCAGGCTGTATAAGCCGGACTGCGTCGCAGCAGGCCGCAGAGGTTTGACAGGACGAACGGAACGGCATGGATCGCATCAAGATCACGGGCGGGCAGAAGCTCAACGGCGAAATTCCCATTTCAGGTGCGAAGAACGCGGCACTGCCGTTGCTGATCGCATCCTTGCTGACACCGGACCGGCTGACGCTGAAGAACGTCCCCAATCTGGCGGACGTCAACCTTCTGGTGCGCATCCTGCGCAACCACGGCGTCGATTTCGCGATTGACGGCAAGCGCACCGATCCCAATCCGCACATTGGCGAAACCTTCCATCTGACGGCGCGCGACATCGTCGACACGACGGCACCGTACGAAATGGTGTCGCGCATGCGCGCCTCTTTCTGGGTGCTCGGCCCGCTGCTGGCGCGCATGGGCGAGGCCAAGGTGTCCTTGCCTGGCGGCTGCGCCATCGGCACGCGTCCGGTGGACATGCATCTTCAGGGCCTGAAGGCGCTGGGCGCCGATCTGCAGATCGACGCCGGCTATGTGCTCGCCAAGGCGCCGAAAGGCGGGCTGCGCGGCGGCCGCATTCAATTCAACAAGGTTTCCGTCGGAGCGACACATCAGGTGTTGCTTGCTGCTGCGCTGGCGCGCGGCGAAACCGTGATCGAAAACGCGGCGCGTGAGCCGGAGGTCGGCGACGTGGCCGACTGCCTGGTGAAGATGGGCGCCAAGATCGAAGGCATCGGCACGTCGACCCTGCGCATCGAGGGGCGCGACAGGCTGGAGGGCGCGGTTCACACCGTGCTGCCGGACCGCATCGAAACGGGTACGTTCGCGTTCGCCGTCGCGGCGACCGGCGGTGACGTGACGTTGAGCGGCACGCGCCGCGATTTGCTCTCCAACGCTCTGGAAGCGCTGGCAGAGACCGGGACGCAGGTTCACGACGTCGATGGCGGGATTCGCATCGTCCGCAATGGTGGCGGCGTGGCGCCGGTTACGATCGAGACGCAACCGTTCCCCGGTTTTCCGACCGACCTGCAGGCTCAGCTGATGGCACTGATGACGCGCGCCTCCGGCACCAGCGTCATTCGCGAGACGATCTTCGAGAACCGCTTCATGCACGTCCAGGAGCTGGCGCGCCTGGGAGCGGACATCCAGCTGCACGGCGATACCGCGACGATCAAGGGCGTGAAGGCGTTGCGCGGCGCGCCCGTGATGGCGACCGACCTGCGCGCTTCGGTCAGCTTGGTCATCGCCGGGTTGATGGCCGAGGGCGACACGACGATCAACCGCGTCTATCACCTGGATCGCGGGTTCGAGCAGCTGGAAGCCAAGCTCACGCGCTGTGGTGCGGTCATCGAGCGCATCAGCGGCTGACGTGTCAAGCTGGCACGGTGCGGCTGGAGGTTGCGGCGCGAGGGCGTCGCACGGCTGGGCCGGCGATGAGGATCGCCGTGGCCAGCAGTGCCGTGGTGACGTACCAGGCCATCGCATCCGTCACGTATCCTGACCAGATCCACGCATGCGTGGCTACTGCGGCTGTCAAACCGACGCCGCTCAGCAGGCGAAGGATGCGCGCCGTCGCCTCTCCGTCCGGCGTGAAGCGCGCGAGCAAGAGGCTTGCGGCAAGCGTCGCCAGATAGACCCACACACGTGAGTGTCCGATCGTCAGCGCGGCGATCGCGGTGGTGGCGAACGCCAGCGGCTGGCTCCAGCCGACAGCGGCCCAAACGCGTTCCCAGCCGGGGACCGGACGCCCCTTGTCGCGCCGGCGTGCGAGCCAGATGGTGACGCCGGTATGTGTGACGACGGTGAGCGCGAGACCGAGCAGAGCATAGATGACCTTGATCGGGATGCCGCCGAACCAGCCGAAGTGAAGCGGCTGAAGCACGCCGAGAATCTGCTGGCCGACGCTGCCGGTCTCTTGTCCGCCGTCACCCAGGGATTTGCCGTTGCCGTCGAAGATGTACGGATTTCCGAACGGCAGATGTCCCGGCGAGCGCATGCTGATCGTGACGATCTGGCCGACCTTGCCGATGTGTCCGATGTGGACGCTGGAGATCACCGCCTCCGCATGCTGGGCCCTCACCTGCGCGATCATGGCTTGCAGATCAGGTACAGGTGCGGCGGTCTCATCTTCGCTGGGACGAGGCCCGAGAATTTCAGCGAAGGCCTTTTCGGAGTCGCCGTCGTAGGCCGCGAGCGCCAGCACGCCGACGATCAGTGTCGACAGGCCGAGCAGCGCGCCGGTGAGCGACACGACGACGTGGAAAGGCAGTCCCCACACGCCGAGGCGATTGTGAACGTCGGCTTCCTGAAGGCGATACGAGCCACCGCGGCGAAAGTAGAATGCATCCTTGAAAAGCCGCGGATGGGACAGCAGCCCCGAGATCAGCGACGACAGCAGCGCGACGCCGGTGAGGCCCACGAGGAACAGGCCCCACGTTCGCGGCAGATGCAGTGCCATGTGCAGGTTGGCAATGAACTCCGCCCAGGGCGCCTTGATGCGCGCAACGAGATTGCCTTCGGCATCCGCGATCCAGCTGCCGTCAACGCCGGTTTCGTGATCGTGATAGTTGACGGTCATGCGCGGCGAGAGCGTGCCCGGCCCCATCACGAACAGGTCGTGCGCGGCGTTGTCTTTCAGGGCCTGCGCCTGACCGTTACGAACGGCGTTGTCGAGCATCTGCGGCGTCGCGCGTCCGTCGATGACCGGAGCGTTCGGCTGCTCCCAACGTTGCAGTTCGTGCATGAAGACGGTCAATGTGCCGCTGAGGCAGACGATGTAGATCAACGCTGCAAAGGCGAGGCCGAGTGCGGAATGGCCGGCGAGCATGGCGCGCACGAACTCCGGCGCCAGGAACTGCCGCTTGCGCGGCTTGGCATCAGTCTGTCGATTCATCAGGAAAGCACCTTGGGCAGAAAGGCGATGCCGTAGCCGACCGCCGAAACGATGAGCAGCAGGATCGTCGCCCGTACAAGCCGGGCGTCGCACAGCGTCCAGGCCATTCCAGCACCCCACAGGACCGGAACGAGAAGCCCGCCTAGGACGATGCGATCCGTTGGAGCAAGCGGCATCGCCACGGCGAAGGCGACGCCGAGGCCGATCGAGGCGACACCGGCCAGCACGATGGCGAGCAGGCTCTTGGAGATGGCGCGGGGCCAATTCGTGGGGCGATCTTCAGGTTCGAGCGCGATTTCGCGCTGCGGGCGCTCGCGTGCCGCGCGGCGTTCCAGGCCGATGGCGATGACGGCGAATGCAACCATGGACAGACCGAGCAGCGCATAGGTGGTGCCCACTTCTCCGCCGAAGCCTTGCACGAACGTGCCGACGCCGAGCACGACCGCCAGCCAACCGGCGAGACGGTGGAGGCTGCGCCCGCCGCGGTGGCTCCAGCTGCTTCGGAGGAGACCGAGCCCGATTGCAAGAAGCAGAGTCGCGGCAAGCCCATAGAGGCTCTGCGGATCGAATGCTGTCGATGGCAAAGTTGTGCGCCTTCCTGAACCTATACGTCAGCTTAGAGCACGGGTTAACGAGATTGTCGACGATGGAAGTCAAGTCGAGATGCCGTAGCCATTGGGCCGTATGCCGATGATGTTGCTAGGCTAACCGAGAATTTTTTCGAGCGCGTGAAACGTTTCGAGGGCCCGTTCCGTACCTCCTTCAAGCTCGCACGTGCGGTCGCTGACGAGGGACCTCAAGCGCTAGCGACCATCCCAGCGTCACACATCCCAGAACAGGAGTTTCCAATGAAAACGCATTTTCTTGCGGCGATGCTGCTTGCCGCCACGTCGTCCGTCGCCATGGCCCAGAACGCGACGGAGAAGGCCATGAAGGATCATCCCGGGCACGTCGGTGCCGGCAAGACCGACATGCCGACGGCGAAGCCAAACTCGGGAAGTCTTTCGGAAAAGGCGATGCAGGATCAGCCTGGCGTCAACAGCGACAAGACCGGGAATACGGCCATGCCGACGGCCAAGGCCGAGGACGGCAGCCTCTCGACAAAAGTCATGAAGGACAAATAAGTCCAAGTAGACGCAGCACGCACGAAAGAGCGCACAAGACGTGCCGGCAGGCGCAGAGGAGGGACCGCGTCTGCCGACACGTTTATGCGACCGTCACCTAAACAGTAAGGTGCCGGTCTTCCCCGCTGCCAAGGAATTGCCTGCGGCGTCTCGCATGATGTTTGTCATCAATCGATATGAGATCTGAGATCG
>JAKAXS010000254.1 GCA_021816505.1 Pseudomonadota bacterium | reverse complement strand
GGCGGTCTACGCGTCACGGCAAAGATCGGCGACACGGGTGCGCCCGGAAACACGGTGCGTTTCAACATCTACTCGGATCGCGACCAGCAGGACAATCGCCGCACGATCATGCTGGGGGCCAAGCCCGGCGTGGTGGTGCGGCTCAACGCCGGGATCTACCAGATCGAATCCACGTACGGCGATGCCAATGCGACGGTGCGCACCGACGTCACCGTGGAAGCCGGCAAGCTGACCGAGGCGGCGCTGAAGCACGCGGCGGCGCGCGCGACGTTCAAGCTCGTGTCGCGATCGGGCGGCGACGCCACGGCGGACACGCAATGGCGCGTGGAGACCGCCACCGGCCAGCTCGTCAAGGAGAACGTGGGCGCATTTCCGACGCACATGCTGGCGCCCGGCAAGTACGTCGCTATCGCCAAACACGGCGGCAAAGTCTTCAAGCGCGAATTCTCGCTGGACGACGGCGCGCAGCAGGAAATCGAAGTCCTGATGGAGTGAGCGCGACGCTCAGAAGTCCGTCAGCACCCAGTCGGTCGGGCAGCCGTTGCCGAGCATGCGCTTGTCGACAGCGTCACGGTCGTCGGGCCGGGAGAGATCGTGGAACAGGTTGCGCGCAATCTGCCACTGCTCGCAGGCCGTAATGGGATCGCCGTTTCCGAGATAGAGATCGCCGAGTTCCAGCCGCGCCAGGGCGTGCGGGGCGGCGAAGCCATTGAGCGCGGCCACGCGAATGGCGTCGCGCAACCGGCTGGCACCCTCCTCGCGCCGACCTGAGTTGATGAGCGAAGCGGCGTGGCGAATGTAGAGATGCGCCAGCTCCGCATCGGCGCGGCCGGTCTCGGCTGCCGCAATCCGGGCGGCCAAACCCTCATCGGCTGCGCTGTCGTTGGCGGGCGTGGATGACAGCGTGGTGGATGCAGTTTCCGTGTGAACAGCGTCGCTTTCGGCATCGGACAGTTGCCGTTGCATGACTGGCATTGCAGGTATGGCATTCCCTTCAGGCACCGGTGCGCGGGGCATCGGCTCATTTCGATGTGCGCGGACGGCCCAAAGCACCAGAGCCGCCAGCACGAGGACGAAGACGAAGACGAGGAGCAACGCCCAGCCCAATTGTCCGCCGATAGCGAAGCCCTGACCCATACCGCCCTCGTCCTTCTTCGAAGTGCGCCCCCCAAGCCCCTGCATCCTTAACAGATTGGCTCAACCCCGGGAGCGATCGCCGCGCCGGCACGTTGAGCCCTTCGGAGCGGCGGGGTCAAGCCTTGACCCGGGGCGCAAGTTGCGTCACACGGCCTCGACCGCCTGCGAAGGATCGAACGATGAGCCATTCTGACGACAACGATACCGGCGAGCGCCGGGCCGCGACCGAGGTGGTGCATCGCGGGCGCGATCCCTCGGCCCAGCATGGCTTCGTCAATCCGCCGGTGTACCGCGGATCGACGGTGCTGTTTCCGACCGTCGAGGAGCTTTTCGCGCGGCGTCAGCCGTACACGTACGGGCGGCGCAGCACGCCGACCGTCAAGGCGCTTGAAGAGGCGATCGCCGCAATCGAAGGCGGTGCGGTGACGACGCTCACCGCGTCTGGCTATCAGGCCGTGACGACGGCGATCTTGGCGTTCGTGGAAAGCGGCGACCACATTCTGATGGTCGACAGCGTGTACCAGCCGACGCGCGCCTTCTGCGACGCGATGCTGAAGAAGCTGGGCGTCGAGACGGAATACTACGATCCGCTGATCGGGCAAGACATCGCGCGCCTGGTGCGGCCCAACACGCGGCTGATCTTCGTCGAGAGCCCCGGCTCGCAGACGATGGAGATGCAGGACATCCCTGCCATCGCGAAGGTGGCGCAGCAGAAGCAGCTGTGGCTGCTGATGGACAACACGTGGGCGAGCCCGCTGTACTTCAAGCCGTTCGTGCATGGCGTCGACGTGTCGATCCAGGCGGCCACGAAGTACATCGTCGGCCATGCGGACGCGATGCTGGGCGCGATCACGGCAAACGAGCGTGCGGCAAAGTACATCGATCGCGCGAAAGAGACGCTCGGCACCTGTCCGGGCTCGGAGGAGACCTACCTCGGGCTGCGTGGACTGCGGACACTGGACGTCCGCCTCGAGCGTCACCAGAAGTCGGCGCTCGAAGTGGCGTTGTGGCTGTCGGCACGGCCTGAAGTGGCGCGCGTCATGTATCCCGCGCTCCCTGGCGATCCGGGTCACGAGCTGTGGCAGCGTGATTTTCTCGGTGCGACGGGGCTATTCTCGGTCGTGCTGAAAACCAAGGACGCCAAGGCCGTCGCCGCGATGCTGGACGGCCTGAAGCTCTTCGGCATGGGCTATTCGTGGGGCGGCTACGAGAGCCTCGTCATTCCGTTCAATCCGAAATCGTATCGCACGGCAACGGAATGGCCGGACCAGGGGCAGGCCCTGCGGTTCCACATCGGCCTCGATGACGTGCGCGATCTTCTGGCGGACCTGGAAGCCGGTTTTACGCGGCTCACCGGCTGAACAGGCCCTGAGTAAATTCATTGTTTACCTCTGCGTCCCGTGAAGCATTTTACGGTGGCACGCTGCTCGCTTTGACGCTTCGGCGCGGCAACCGCACACTCTCTGTGTTCCAAGAACGCAGTGAATTTGCCATGAGCCGATTGCCATCCCTCGTCGAGCAGATCGTCGTGCCCTCCGGTGAAACGCAGCCGGCGGCCTGGCTCGGCATCGTCCGCATGGTTGAAGAGCTCTCAACCATGACGCGGTTCGAGGACATTCAAGAGCACGTGGCGCACACGGCGCGTAGTCTCGTGGGCGCTGACGGCGTCACGTTCGTGCTGCGCGAAGGCGGCTTGTGCCATTACGTGAAGGAAGAAGCGATCGGCCCGCTTTGGAAGGGTCAGCGCTTTCCCATGAGCGCCTGCATCTCCGGATGGTCGATGCTCAACGCCAGCACGGCAGTGGTGCCCGATGTCTATGCCGACCCGCGCATCCCCATCCATGCCTATGAGCCGACGTTCGTGCGCAGCCTCATCATGGTGCCGATCGGCCTGAAGGATCCCTTGGGTGCAATCGGCGCCTACTGGTCGCACAAGCGGTCGTTCGACGAGGAGACCGTAACGCTGTTGGAGGGGCTGGCCCGCTCGACGGCCTCGGCCGTGTCGATGGTGCATTTTCAATCGATGCTGACGCTGGCGGAAGAGCGTGCGCTGCGCGCGCAGGAGATCGGTGGGCTAGGCGCCTGGACGATCGATGCCGAGAACGGCGGCTTCAGCGCGTCGCTGATCTTCAAGGCGCACTTCGGCAGGGCACGCGCGTGCGATCTCACGTACGCCGAAGTGCTGTCGCAAATCCATCCCGAAGACCGGGAGGCCTTGCGCCACTGCATCACCAACGCCGTAGAGCATGGTGACCCGTTTCGGCTGGCGTGCCGTGTCACCTGGCCGGATGGCAGCCGTCACTGGCTCGACCTGCAAGCCGACATCGTGCACGACAGCCGGGGCGCGGTGGCGCGCGTGTGCGGCATCTCGGTCGAATTCGAACCGTCCGTGCTTTCGCAATGATCCTGCCCGTGTGATCTACCGAACGTGCAACCGCGCTGTCGCGGAGCTGCGCTGCTGCCAGCCATGGCGCGCCAGTTCGGGATCGACATGCTCCTCTTCCGGCCAGCCGACACAAAGGTAGGCGACCAGCTTCCAGTCGGCCGGGACATCGAGAGCCCGATCGACGGCCTGCGGATCAAGGATCGACACCCAGCCGACACCAAGGCCGCGGGCGCGCGCGGCGAGCCAGAACGTGTGCACGGCCGTGATGGCGGAGTATTCGAGCATCTCCGGCATGGTGCGCCGGCCGAGGCCAGCGCCCTGCTCCGTCGCGACATCGCAGAAAACCGCGAGCTGCACCGGCGCGGCATCCAGGCCGGCGAGCTTCAGCGAGGCATACAGCTGCGCCTTCTCGCCGGAGTATCCGGTCAACGCCTCATCGTTGCAGGCCGCGAAATTGTCCCTGATCGCCTGGCGCGCTGCCGCGGATTGCACGTCGACCCAGCGCCACGGCTGACTGTTGCCGACGGACGGCGCGAGTTCGGCATCGTCGAGGCAAGCTTGCAGGACGGCCGCATCGACCGGATCGGTACGGAAACGGCGTACGTCACGGCGCCAGGCGAACAGCCGGCTCAGCTCGCCGACGAACAGTGAATCGAACGGTTTGGCCTCATCACTCATCAGCCCACCGCGGCGATGGCGTGGAAGAAACTGCCGCTGACGTTGCCACGCCGCCCGCCGACGGGACCGACGTCGTTGCCATAGGCATCGAGGGCGCTCGCAAGCGGTGCATCATCGCCCGCGGAGACGACGCTTGCGTAGTGGAACTCGTGCCCGCGGACGGAGGCGCCGCGCCGCCCCAGCGCGCCGTCGTCAAGCAATGTCAGGGCGCGATAGCCCAGGTGCAGCTTGCGCTTGGCGAAGCTGGTGCCATGGCCGAGAAGCCCCGCCATCGCGTGCGTCTGGCCGTCGGCCGTTTCCAGCGTGTCGCCGAGAACCATGTAGCCGCCGCACTCTCCGTGCACCGGAGACTTCTCGGCGAAAGCGCGCACGGCATCGAGGAAGCCCGCGCACTTGGACAGTTCGGCGGCGTAAAGCTCAGGGTAACCGCCCGGCAGCCAGCAGACGTCGCAGTGCGTCGGCGGACCTTCATTGCGCAATGGGGAAAACGTGGTGACTTCAGCTCCGGCCGCGCGCCATCCATTCAGCACGTGCGGATAGATGAACGAGAAAGCAGCGTCGTCGGCCAGTGCGATGCGTTGTCCCGGCGGTGGAAGGGCCGGCGCGATAGCGCGCGTTTGGCCGGTTTGCAACGGCCGCGCCAGCGCCACGACGGCGTCGATGTCGACGTGCTTGCCGATGACACCCGCCAGATGATCGAGCCGCATGTCCAGCGAACCGACCTCGCGCGCCTGCACGAGGCCGAGATGGCGCTCCATCATGTTGAAGATCGGA
>JAKAXS010000253.1 GCA_021816505.1 Pseudomonadota bacterium | reverse complement strand
TCCGATCTCAGTCGGTGTATTTGCACTTTATGCACTTTTCGTTGACGACGTAGGTCATTTCCCGCTCAACCACGCCGCTCGGCGCGGCGCCCTTTCGTGTTAGGTCGTCTGGCTATAGCAAGGACCTTGCCTTACGCCAAAGCGCCAAAATGGCCCGTCCAAGGAAAGCGTAAAGAACCGCTAGCGGCCCCGCACCTTGTTGATCTGCCGCCGCTCCTTCTTGGTCGGGCGTCCGGCGCCCGCTTCGCGCTCCGGCGGAGCCGCCTCGTGCGCCGGCCTGGGAGCCGACGGTGGTGTCAGGTCGTCGTAGAGACCCTGTGCTTCGGCCGCTGGCCCGCGGCGTGTCCCAATCGCGGCCACGCGAATGATGCGAACCGTGCGCCCCACCGTCGACGTCAGCACGTCCCCCGGCTTCACACTGACGCTCGGCTTATCCACCTTCTCCGTGTTGAGGCGGAACTTGCCTTCGCCGATCAGTGTCGCCGCCAGCGTGCGGGACTTTATCAGACGCGCGAAAAACAGCCATTGGTCCAGCCGCTGGCTGCCTGCACCTGTTTCACCACCCTTGCTGGCCTCGGCGGCCACGTCAGGGGCTCTTTTCCTTCGCGCGCTTCTCTAGCGCCTCGCGCAGCGCGCCCAGCTGGGCGAACGGTGAATCCGGATCTGCGGTGCCTCCCTTGCGAGGTGGTGCCGCGTGCCGAACCTCCGGCGGGCCGCGTTCGTCGCGCCGGCGACGATCGCCGCCGCCCTTGCGATCCCCAAACGATCCCTTGCCGCCACCTGGGCCGCGATCGCCACCCGGCCGCCCGCTGCTGCGATCCTGTCTCTTGTCGCCGTCGCGGCGCGCCTCGCGCTGCTGCGCCGGTTGGCCATCGCGCTGCTGTCCTTGCCCGCCGCGCCTGTTGCGGTCGCCGCGATCGCGCCCTTGCCGTTCGCGGCCGGGCTGTTCCGCAGTCGCGCCGGAAGCATCCGTTGGAGCAACGGCTTCGGCCGGCGTGGCCGCGGCGCCGTTTGTGTTGGCCGGTGCAGCCTGGCCCTGCTGCGGACGGCGGTAGCGTTGCTGGCGATCGCCACGTGGCGCCCGCTGTTCACGCTCGTGCCGGTGGCGGCGCGGACGCCAGACTTCTTCGAACTTCTCTTCCTCCGCGGTCGCGGTGGCCTGCGGATCGGCTGCCTCGGTGTTTGCCTGCGTCGCGATCTCGACGGCCTCTGCGGGCGAGCCTGCGTCGATGGCCGTGGCTTCCGCCTCGACCGCGACGGCTGGCGTGACATCGGCCGGCTCCACGCCTGCTTCCGCCGCTGGCGTCTCGGAGGGCAAAGCCTCTGCGTTCGCTGTGTCGGCGGCAGCCGAAGCGGCATCAGCCGTCTCTACGACCTCTGCCGTCGCACTGGTCTCGGATACGGGAGCCGGCTGCTGCACCACGATCGCCTTCACGGGGCGACGCTCCATGCGGAAGCCGAGGGACTTCAGCACATTGCCGAGCTCGTCTGGCGAACATCCAAGGATGGACATCATGTCAGGCGTGACTGTGAAGGCACCGTCGCCGGTCGAGCCCCTGGGCGGCATCGCCGGTGCTTGCGGATTGGGACGCCAAGCCAGAAGCGGCCGGATCTGATCGGCCAGACGCTCCAGAATATCGAAGCGAACGGCACGCGGCCCGCAAACATGGAAACCGTAGGCACGATAGAACGCCTCGGGGATCGTCGCGTCGGCCGGAACGGACGTCAGGCCGGCACGCGGCGGTTCCGGCAACGCATCCAGCGCCAATCCGGACGTGCCGGCGTTCTTCAACGCCCACAGGGCCGCCGCCAATTCCGCGGCAGCAGGCTTCAGCAGCGTGGGAACGTAGATGTTGAATGCGCCGAAACGCACGCCGTACTTGCGCAGTTGCGCACGCGAGTTCTGGTCGAGGCTCTTGATTTCCTCGGCCACCGTTTCGCGCTTCAGAACGCCGAAGTTCTCGATCAGCCGGAAGGCGATGCCACGTCCGAGGCCGGTGATGTCGCTCGCCGCACCCAGTTCGACGAGAGACTTCAGCTTGTCGCCGACGAGTTCGGTCACGAACGTATCGAGACGCGCCTGCACTTTTTCCTTGTCGGGTCCGGTCAGATGCTCGTCGCTGAGCAGCGTGATGCCGGGCTTCAGAGGATCGGCGCCGGCTTCCAGCCTGGCGATCTCCTCGTCGCGCCAAAGCACGCGGCCGTCGCGCGCAACCTTGAACGCCTCCGGCTTGGCCGACGCGACGCGTCGCGCCCGCAGCCCAAGCTCACGCGACAGCACGTGCGCCGCGGCATTGCGCGCCGCCTTGCCGTGGATGCCGCCATCGGCATGCGTATCGGGCGAAAAGCGGAAGCCCTTCAGGCGACCGACGAAATGATCCTCGACGTGGATCGCACCATCATCAGAAACCACGGCGTTCAACTCTTCCTTGTCGCGCATGCCCTTCATGAGGGCGCTGGTGCGCTTGTCGACGAAACGTTGTGTCAGGCAACCGTGCAGCGCGTCCGAAAGCGCGTCCTCGATCTGCCGGGTGCGGCCCTGCCAGTGCGCGGGATCGGTGAGCCAGTTCGCGCGATTGGCGACGAACGTCCAGGTGCGAATGTGCGCGATCCTGTTCGCCAGCGTGTCGATGTCGCCGTCCGTCCGGTCGGCGAACGCCACCTGCTTGGCGATCCAGTCTTCCGGCACGCGCCCTTCAGAACTCATCAGATAGCGGTAGATGGTCCCGACAAGCTCGGCATGGTTCTGCGAGGAGATCTTGCGATAGTCCGGCGTCTGGCAGACTTCCCACAGCGCAGTGACCGCGGCCGGAGACGTTGCCAGGTCGGCGATCTCGCGATCGTTAGACAGAGTTTCCAGCGCCATCACGTCGTCGGACATGCGCGCCCGCGTCAGGCGCGGTTCGCGCGGCAGCTCGCGCAGGCTTTCGTGCAGCCGGCTCAGCGTGCTGAACTCCAGCTTGCGGTTGCGCCATTGCAGCACGCGCACGGGGTCGAACGTGTGCGTTTCCAGCCGCTCGATCGTGTCGGAGTCCGGCGCGTCGGCCGAACCGGTCACGCCGAACGTGCCGTCGTTCATGTGCCGGCCGGCGCGGCCCGCGATCTGGCCGATCTCGCTCGGCGTGAGGTTGCGGTGGCTGTGCCCATCGAACTTGCGCAGCGCCGAGAACGCCACGTGATCCACGTCCAGGTTCAGACCCATGCCGATGGCGTCCGTCGCCACGATGAAATCGACATCGCCCGATTGGTAGAGCGCCACCTGCGCGTTGCGCGTGCGCGGCGACAGCGCGCCCAGCACCACGGCGGTACCGCCGCGTTGGCGGCGCACCAGTTCGGCGATCGCATAGACGTCGTTGGCCGAGAACGCGATCACCGCCGTGCGCGACGGCAGACGCGTGATCTTCTTCTCGCCGGCGTACGACAGCTTCGACAGCCGCGGCCGCGAGATGAAGTTGGCGCCGGGTATCAGGTCCTGGATCGCGTCGCGCATCGTCTGCGCGCCGAGCAGCAGCGTTTCCTTCTGGCCGCGCGCATGCAGCAGCCTGTCGGTGAAGACGTGGCCGCGCTCAAAATCGGCGCAGAGCTGGATTTCGTCGATCGCCAGGAAGTCGACCTCGACGTCGCGCGGCATCGCCTCGACGGTCGAGACCCAGTACTTCGCCCGCTCCGGCTTGATCTTTTCCTCGCCGGTGACGAGTGCCACCTTGTCGGCGCCCACGCGCGCGGCGATTTTATCGTACACCTCGCGCGCCAATAGGCGCAGCGGGAGGCCGATCATGCCACTGTCGTGGCCGAGCATGCGCTCGATCGCCAGATGCGTTTTGCCGGTGTTGGTCGGCCCCAGAACCGCGGTGACGTGGCGGATACGTGTTTCGAAGTCGCTACCCATGGCCCCCTTGGCCCTTCACTATCTAGGGCTTGGCATTGCATTGGGCAGAGCCGAGATCAAGCGTTACCTGCGCCATTAGGGCTTCGGAGAACGCCAGAACATCGGGGCTCGGCCCTATTCGTTGATTTTGTCCGTTGAGATCGGATCGGCAAAGTGGCTGTCTCTGCGAACAGCTTCAACGCGAAATCATCAATTGATGAGGGCGATCTGCCCCTGATTTGGCGCCTTGATGTTGACGCGGCTGGACGTCAGCACGGCGTCGCCTGCCACGGTCGGAATGACGACGGCATGCGGCACCATCAGCCCGGCGCTCGGTATCGGCCTGAACGTAATCGAAATGTTGTTATTCCGCGCCAGCGCTCTCAATTCCTCGGTCTCGCGGTAGCCGGCGATGGGGACATACTTGACCTTGCAGATCACGCCCTCGCTCGGCTGCCCCGAAGGGTGCGTCTCGGTAATCGCCACCTGCTTGCGATACGACAGCACGAGGTCGAAGCGCTGTTTGCCGTCGAAAATCGACACTTTGCGGTCGCAGGGATTGGTGCCCTCGGTGCGCACAAGGCTCAGCACCGCGCTGAGCGGATCGGCGACACCCTTGATGTGCTCGGCCGTCAGCGGCAGCGTGCCGGGCGGCAGCGGCTCCTCCGGCAGGATCGTCAGGCCGGTGACCTTGCGATCCTTGAAGTTCATGGCGACCGAGCCGCTCTTGGCCGGGCTCTCGAAATTGAACTGATAGACCGCTGGCGACGGCGCCTTGCCGTCCAACTGGCCTTGCGTCTTCGTCTGCCCGCGCCAGCCGACAAGGCCCGCGAACGAGATTCTGACGTCGGTTTCCGCCGAATAGGCTTTCGCCCCCACGTCCGACTTGAACGAAAACGTGCCGATCTCGAAATCGTTGAGCGCGACCTTGTAGATCGCGTCGATTTCCACGGAATCCGGGCCTGCCGCCGCGGGCAGGTCGGTGGCAAGAGCCAGCCCGCCAACGGCGCAAAGGCTGGCGACGATCGCCCGCCGGACGTTTCCGTTCATCATTGTGACCCAGTCGTCTCTGATCGCGGGGCAGCCAACTTTTGCCCAATAGATCGG
>JAKAXS010000252.1 GCA_021816505.1 Pseudomonadota bacterium | reverse complement strand
AAGGACGGAGGTAGCGGACTCCAAGGAAGGGATTGTGACAGGGGGTGGTGGGGGTGAAACTCGGGTTTCCATACCGTCATGGGCGCACAATGCCAACGAGGGTTAACCGGTTCATTCTAATAGAGGCCCGCAAGGTCGCGGCGACCGTCGACCACGGAGACAAGTTCGACCACCGCCTCCTGTTCGCGGTAGTCGTAGAGAAGCAGATAGTTGCCCTCAACGAGCATTCGCGCGCCGCGTCCAATGTCAGTTCTCAGAGTGCCGATTTTCGGAAATTCGCGGAGCAGCTGCAGCTTTGCGTCGATCTTTAGCAAAATGCGATCGGCCGAGGCCGGGCTGTCTTGGGCAATGTATCTCCAGATCTCGCGCAGTTCCTGATCGGCGCGCTTGGAGACGACGATGTCGATCAACGCGCGCGAGCCTTCTTTCCAAGCTTCTTGCGTTCCTCGCGAATGACTTCGCGCATGTTGAGAGGGCCGGCCGTTCCGCTGGCCTTTCCAGCGCTCCAAGCTTTACGCAGGGCGTCGACATCCCTTTCACGCAAGGCTCGGCGCGTGTCCCACAGCCGAAGGGCGTCGCGAATGACCTCACTCGTCGAGGCATACTCGCCGGCTTCTACCGCCTCTCGGATTTGATCGGCCATCGGTGTCGGCAGAGCGATACTCAAGCGTTCGATTGCCACGCTGCATCTCCAACGAATAGTATTAAATAGTATTACTTTTTATGTTTGGCGGCAAGCCCGCCTTCTCAAACAACTCCACGCACGACCTGAACTTCATCGCGTCCAGCGTGCCGAAAATCTCCTCCAGCGCCACGCCCCGGGCTTCGTGCGCTCGCACCAGCGCGATGCACGCCTGGAGGCGCGGACCCAACACCGGATGCGCGAGATAGGCGCGGGCCTCGTCGTCGGAGCGGATGGCGTAGCGCACCGACATCGGGCTGTGGCCGAGGCCGGTGCGTTGCGGAAAGATGAACCAGATCCAGTGCGTCGTCTTGCGGCCGGCGCGGAGTTCGCCGAGCACGGCCTCGTAGACCGGCGCCTGCGCTTCGACGAAGCGCTGAAGATCGAACGGGTCGTCCATGGTGGCCTCCATAGACGTCAGAACTGCGTGAACGGATTCCAGTTGTCTTTCTGCGGCGACGGACGGCGCTTTGCGGGAGCGGGCCGTGGACCGGATTGTGCGGCGGCCGCTTCCGGCGATACGGCAGCGTTCGGATCAGTCCCGGCGGCTTGCTGCTGACCGGACACGGCCGGATCGCCCGGCGGCGGCGCGCCGGATTGCGGTTGCGACGCGCCGGCGGGCGGCAACGGCGACTGCTGCACCGCGCCGCCGGATGCGTTCGGATCGGCAGCCGGCTGGGGATCGTCGACGGCCGCCGCGGCGGCAGCGGCCGCGCGTTCGGCGGCGATGCGCTCGCGTTCCAGTCGCGCGCGCTCCTGCTCTGCCTTGAGGCGCGCCTGCTCGTCCTTGGCGCGCTGCTCGTCATCCTTGCGCAGCCGCTCCAGCTCGTCCACGTCACGCTCCATCTTGCGGACGGTGAGTTCGCGTTCCAGCGCGGCCGCGGAGATCTGCGGCTCGATGGAGGCGAGGTCTTTCAGCGTGCCAGTATAGATCACGGACACAGGCGGCAGCGGCTTGGCGCCGGACTTGCCGGTGGTCTTGGGCAGGCGCGCCTCGACGTTCCACTCGCTGTCGATCTTGAGCGTGGCAAGGTCGATCACCGTCTCGAACGTGGTGCGGCCGTCGGGCCGATCGAGTTCGACCTTGGCGAGCCTCAGAGATCCCTCGCCCACCGTTGCCGGAATGGCGAGCGCGCCGACCTTCAGCTGACCTTCACGCAGGCCGCCACGCAGCGCCTCCAGCAGCGGCTCGCCGCTCTGCGGCCCTTTGCCGAGAAGTGCTGCCTCCGACACGTTGCCGACGACCGCCGGGCTCATGCCGCCGAGACTGACGTCTCCCAGCTTCAGTTCGCCTGTGCCCTTCATGTCAGACATGAGCGCCGCCGGGCTGAGCGCGCGGCCTGAGTACTTGAGCGCGATGTTGGCGATGTCGGGCTTGCCGCCGTCCTGCGGCACGCGGATGTCGAAGCCGCCCTCGACGCTGACGCCACCCGAGGCCTTGGCAAAGGTCATCGCGGACGTGAGCTTACCGCCCAGCGCGTCGCCCTTCAGCTCGGTGATCGTGATCTTGCCCGGCTCCAGGGCGATATCCAGCGTGGCGCTGGAGATCGCGAGGCCCGGCTGCAGTGCGAGCTTGCCGAGCTTGAGCGTCACCTTGCCTTGCGCGGCGTCCAACGCGCGCGCGTCGAATGCCTGTTCCGGCCACAGCTGCGTCTCGACGGGGGCAGCGGGCGTCTGCGCGGTCTGCCTACCTCCGCCCGCCGGATTGGCGGGTGGCGCGGCCGCATCGGTACTCAGCACGTCGTCGTCGAGCAGGACGGCGAGCAGGCCCGTGACGCTGGCTTCTCCCGCCTGCAAATCGGCCGTAACGGTGCGCGGACCGGTGCCGTCGCCCTTCAGCACGAGGCTGCCCGCGACCGGCGTGCCTGAGAGCGACAGGCCCGTCGGCTTCAGCGTCAACGTATCGCCCGCCTTGTCCAGCGCCAGCGTTCCCGCGACGGGAACGGAGGCGGCGGCCGCTGGCAGCGTGAGGCCCGCCAGATGGAGCAGCGTGCGCGCGTCGCGGCTGGCGATCGTCGCGTCGCCCTTCAGGCCGAGCGGCGCATCCGCCGGCAGCAGCACACGGCCTGAGTAGTCGATCGCGAGACCGTCGCCCTCGATTGCGGCGAAGGTCATCAATCCGTCCTGCGGCGTGCCGGCGCTGCGCGCGACGATGCGCCCCGCGCGCGGGGCATCGGAGGCGAGCGGGGGAAGGCCGAGCAACGCCGACGCAGCCTGATCGACATCGGGCGCGTCGATGCGCGCGGTGATGTTGGCCGGTGCGGTGCGCCAGGCGGCGAAGCCACCGTCGAGATCGATATTGGCGATGAGGCGGCCGCCGCGAACCGTGCCGTCAAGCTTGAGGTCGGCAGCGCCTGCCGCACGGCCGCCAAGCGAAAGCGTGCCGGCAAGACGCAGAGGTGCGAGATTTGCGAAGTGCTCCACCAGCGCCGGCGCGTAGGTGTCGAGGCCGGCGAGATCGACGAAGGTTCGCGCCGCGTGGCCGTCCGGCGCGACGATCAAGCCGCGCACGCTGCCCTTGGTTTCGGCCTTCAAGTCCGCGGCCTCGCCCTCGAGGTCGACTTCGAGCCCCTTGTCGTCGGCGAACTTCAGCTGCCGCATGGCGAGCTTTCCGCCCTCCACCGAAACATCCGCCTCGACGTTGCGCAGCACGCGGGTGCCATCCACCACGGAGCCTGCCTTGACGCCGATGAAAAGGTCGGCATTCGCGGGGTCGAACCACGGCTGCGTCGCCGCCGCGGCGTCCTTGTCGGCGGCGACGGCGGTGGCGGACGCCTGCGCCAGCAGCGGTGCGAGGTTTTCCATCTGCAGGCCGCCGGGCCATACGCGACCGAGATCGATCTTCTGGCCTTCCAGGTTCAACGTCAGGCGGCGGCGGTCGGTGAGATCGAGACGCACGCCTGCGGTCACCGGCGTGTCCCCCACGCCGACCTTGGCGTTGGCCAGTTCGATCTGCTTGCCGGAGAACGTCAAGTTGCCGTTGAGCGCGAACGCGCCGTCACTCAGCCGGTCGGTCCAGTCCGGGCGCTTGATGCCCCAGGCCAGAAAGCGCGACAGGCTTTGGCCCTTGAGGCCGACCACGCCTTCGAACTTCGGCGCCGTTTCGCCCTGCGCAAGCTTGCCGGCGAGCGTCAGTTGCGTGGCGCCGGGCAGGCCGACCTGGAAGTCCTTCACTTCCAGCGGGCCGCCGGCGCGGACGGCGGCGAAGCGCACGTTGCTGATCTGGTCCGCGCCGAGGTTCAACTGATCGGCCGCGAGGTTGACGTTGGTGTCGGACGTGGCGGGCAGCTGGCGCATCAGCACATCGAACAGGCCACGCGCGGCTTCCAGCGGCACCACCGTCTTGCCGGTGCCGAACATGGCGTCGAGGTCGATCCAGCGCGAATTGAGCGTCAGGTCGAGCTTCGTGCGCTCGCCCCATGTTGCCTGCGCATTGCCGGTGACGAGCTGCGGCGGACCGGTACCCTCCGACGTGATGTTGATGTCGGTCAGCTTGAAGCCGGTGGCGCTGCCGGCGACCTTCGCGCGCATGTCGTACAGCGGTGCGCCGGCTTTCACGGCGGCCGGCACCGGCACGGATGTTTTCGGCTCGGCGCCGGGCGTCGCGCTGACGGTCACTTCGGGCGCCGCGGCGGGCGCGACTGCGGGTGGAGGTTCAGGCGCGTCGGCTGGGCGGGTTGCGGCGGAGAGGTCGGGCGCGACCTTGGCCGCAAGCTCGCCTGAAATCGCTACGGCGCCGCCGAGATTGGCTGCGCGCCCATCCAGGATGTACGAGCTGTGCGTGCCCGTGCCGGCGACGGAGATCTTGAAGCGCACGTCCCCGTTGGGATCGGGAGAGGCACTCGCGAAGCGAACGTCGCGCGGCGCGTCCGCCCATTTCACTTGCCCGCGAAAACGAACCGGCCCGCTCAACGCGTCAGCCGTCAGCTCGCCGTTGACGGCTTCGATCTTGGCGATTTCGTTGCCGCCGGCGCCCAGAAGGCCGATCTCGCCGTTGCTGAGCTTGACCGAACTCAACGTCACGTCGGCCGGCACGAAGGGCAGCGAGCCGGGCGTCAGCTTGAGCTTGCTCCAGTTGCCGCTTCCGTCGGCGCCGAGCGCGAGCTTCAGCACCGGATCCTTCAGCTCGATCTGGTTGGCCTGCAGCACGCCCTGCAGAAGAGGCGAAATCGCCAGCCACATCGTGAAGCTTTCGGCGCGAAACAGCGGCTCGCCGGTCTGGCTCTCGGGGTCCGAGATCCGCATCTTCTCGAACGACACGTAAGGTGCGGGAAGCAGACGAAGGTTGACGTTGCCGCCAAGCCGCACGTCACGG
>JAKAXS010000251.1 GCA_021816505.1 Pseudomonadota bacterium | reverse complement strand
AGCCGGCGGGGCTCAGGCCCGCCCGTACACGTCATCGAAGCGGACGATATCGTCCTCACCGATGTAGGTGCCGCTCTGCACCTCGATCATGATCAGATCGTCCGCACCAGGATTGCTGAGCCGGTGCGTGGCTCCTGCAGGGATGTAGGTCGATTCATTGGTCTCCACCAGCATTTCCCGGGAACCGTTGACAACCCTTGCGGTACCCGCCACCACCACCCAGTGCTCACTGCGGTGGTGGTGCATCTGCAGCGACAGCGACTGCCGCGGCTTGACCACGATCCGCTTGATCTTGAACTGGTCGCCCTGCTCCAGAACCGTGTAGGTTCCCCAGGGCCGGTGGACCTCGCGGTGGACCTTGTACGCCTCGTGCCCCTGGCGCTTGAGCTGCTCGACGATCTGTCGCACGTCCTGAGCCCGGTCACGGTGAGCGACGAGTAATGCATCCGGGGTGTCGACCACGAGCAGGTCACTCACCCCCACGAGTCCGACGACGCGCTCGGGGCTTTGCACGTAGCACTGCCGCGCCTCGTGCAGCACGGCCTCGCCGACGACCCGGTTGCCGTCGGCATCGGCAGGACACAGCTCGCTCAACGCGTCCCATGCCCCGATGTCGCTCCACCCCATGTCGCAAGCCACCACGCCGACATGGCGTGAAGGTTCCATCAGCGCGTAATCCAGCGAGATGTTGGGCACCTGCTCGAATGTTCCGGGATCCAGCTCGACCCGTAGCTCTCCGCCGGACCCCGTCAGGCGACGCGATGCCTGAAGACAGCCGCGCACCGCCTCCAGCAGCTGCGGGGCATGCTGCGCCATCTCGTCGAGCAACGTGCCTGCGCGGAAGCAGAACATGCCGCTGTTCCACAGATGCCGACCTCCAGCCACGAAGGCACGGGCGGTTGCGAGGTCGGGCTTTTCCACGAATCGCTTCACCCGCGTGCCATCCGCCTCGATGTAGCCATAGCCGGTTTCAGGAGCGTCGGGACGGATTCCGAAGGTGACCAAATCCGCGTTCGCGGCCAGCAGGCGCGCCTTCGCCACGGCATCCGCAAAGGCGCCCGTGTCGGCAATCAAGTGATCGGCCGGAAGGAGCAGCAGGTCCACCTGCGGCCCGAACTGCTCCTGCGCCCATAGCGCAGCGGCGGCTACCGCGGGAGCGGTGTTGCGCCCGAATGGCTCGAGGATGAAGGCGCCCGCCGCGGGCGCCAAGGCAAGTTCGGCGAACTCGTCCAGGGTCTTGAACAACAGATCCCGATTGGTCACCGTAAGTACCTGCGCGACACCGGGCAGCCCAGCGGCGCGAAGGAAAGCCCTCTGCAGGAGGCTCTGCCCATCGGCGAGTCGCATGAACGGCTTCGGATGCTGCTCGCGCGATACCGGCCACAGCCTGGTTCCGACACCGCCGGAAAGGATGACCGGAAGAAGGGGGACGGCTGTAGTCATCTTTGGGATTATCGCGACGCAAGAGTGGAATCACGAAAACGCTGGCCGCGTTGGCGCCGGGAGCCGGTTTCCGGCCAGCAACATTCACCGATCGAGGCGCACCGAAACGCTACCACGTATTCCCGAGAAGGAAGGTGCGTCTACAATGCCCGAGCATGAGTTCAGAGGTACTCGAACTGCCCGGGGTATGCGCACGGGTGCTCGACTCACGTGCGAGCGTGGCGCATCGGAAGACCACAACAGCCCCAGTCCCCTTCCAGAAGCGGCCTGCCGAGTAACATGATGTTCGGGCTGGACGCTGGGCGCACAACGTCTGCTTCCCTCACCCCGCCATCCCGATCAACCGACCTTCTGGCTTCGGCGTGTCCCGGGCTTCCACACGCCGTGACGCACGCGCCTGCAGACGAGCTGTCCGCGTGCCTGCGGCCAAGAAGGCCTATCTAGAGTAGAGCACAGCATTGACCTGGAACAAACTCGGCCTGATCCTCAGTCTCCCCGATTCAGAGGAGCGCGCATCGCGACACATGCAGGGCCCGGTTGCCGTGGCCATGGGAGACCGCATACGCATTTTTTTCGCGGCTCGGAATCGCGAGGGGAAGAGCTATCCCGCACGCCTCGATGTCGCTCTCGACGACCCGACGCGCGTGATCGACTTGCACACCCGCTCCATTCTCGAACCTGCGCCGACCGGGGCCTTCGACGATGACGGCGCCATGCCGGCCTGCGCGATCTGGCACGGGCAGGATCTGTGGATGTACTACAGCGGCTGGAACCGGCGTGTCACCGTGCCCTACCACAACACGACCGGACTGGCGATAAGCCAGGACCTGGGTCTGAGCTTCAAGAGGGCGTTCGAGGGGCCACTACTCGACAGGACCCCGCTTGAGCCTTGGATGGCCGTGACGCCGTGGGTCATGCGCGACGGAGCGCGCTGGCGCATGTGGTACGTGTCTGGCTTAGGCTGGTTGATGCCCTTGAAGGCATCCGAGCGAGCAGAGGCGATCTATACGCTGCGCTACGCCGAATCGCCCGACGGAATCGACTGGCGGCGTGACGCGCGTGATATCGTCGAGCGGCGACACGATGGCGAGGCGATAGCGCGGCCCTGTGTGGTCAAGCATGAAGGTGCATACCACATGTGGTACAGCTTCCGCGACTCTGAGGACTTTCGCGACGGCGCCGGGAGCTACCGCATCGGCTATGCGCAGTCGGCTGACGGGAGGACGTGGCGTCGCGCGGACGCATTGGCAGGCATCGACGTATCAGACCAAGGGTGGGACTCGCACATGATGTGCTACCCGTACGTCGTGCGGGTCGGCGACCGCCTGTACATGTTCTACAACGGGAACAGCTTCGGTCAAAGCGGCATCGGATGCGCCGTATGGAACGGGCCCCTCCCGCGGCTATGAAGACGCCCCGTCCGAACCCATTGGCACCGGTGGGCATCGGGTTTACCAAGCGACTCTTGCACACGCGCAGGGTCCTGTCGGCGCTCCGGCACTGGTCACCGAGCGAGGATACCTGGGACGCACAGCACGACCCGTTGGTCAGCGTGATCCTTATTACCTACAACCATGGCAGGTACGTCGCCAAGGCACTCGACAGCATTCTCTCGCAGACTGGCCATTTCAAGATAGAGATCAACGTCATCGACGACGACTCCACCGATGACACGCAGAAAATCGTGGAAGACTATGCGCAGCGTTTCCCGGGCGTCGTCAATTGCTACTTCAACACGGTTAACGTTGGGCACCAGGCCACGCAACTCAATACATACCGTGGGTTTCAGACACTACGCGGAAGATATTTTGCATTACTTGAGGGCGACGATTACTGGACCTTCCCCGGGAAGCTTGCCACCCAAGTGCGCTTTCTCGACGAAAATCCAGGTTTTGTTGCGTGCTCCCATAAGACCCTGAAGTTTTTCGATGACGGATCGCGACCGCCCGAACATTTTCTACCTCTCGAAGGATTTCGCAAGAACGTTGCCACACTGCAAGACCTGATCTCGCTGAATGCTGTATACCACATCAGCAGCACGCTGTATCGGAATGTCTTCCGGGAAAATCCGCCATTGTGCCTCGCCGACCCCAGCAGCTGCGAAGTGACCATTCAGATGGTATACGGCTGCTTCGGCTCCTTCTACTGCTTCGACCAGTATTGGTCTGCCTATCGCGTGCATGAGCACGGTGTATTCTCAAGCCGCAGCCGCGAGAATATATGGCTGTTCCACCTGCGCGGTTTCCGACGGTTCGCGCTTTACCTGGGGCCAGGCAACTGGGCAGGCTTCCTGCTTGCCATTCGCGGCTTCACGCGCCACGTGCTGGCCTCTGCCAAGAGCAAGGAAGAACCGCTCCTCCAGCGCAAAACCTACCTGACGTTCCTGGCTCACTTCGTGGTCGCGACACTGCTCACGCCAGTCGTCGGCCTGCTGGAGTGGCTGGCGATGTCATTTTCACCGGCTGGGCGTGCAAGGGTGGCCAACAAGCTGCGCGTCATCGGACGACGTGCCTATGATCGAATGGCCGTGTCCGCGTCGCCCGCCCTGCGCCTGCGCTATCTGGATTGGGAGCGCCGCCACCCCCGGGCCGCGCGTTTGCGCGCTTTGATAAAATCTTCCTCGACCGTCAAGGAGTCGGCTTACATCATGAACGAAACCGATCAGAGCAAATCGTTTCAGATCGAAACCACCGCAAACAACTCTCAGCTGCAGGCGCGCGAGCGGCTAGTACACCTCTTCGAGGAAAGCCCGATTCCGCTGCAGGAGAAGCTTTTCAACATCGGGATGTACACGCGCAGTTCAGTACTCGTCAAGTACCTGGTTCTGAACGACATATACCAGCGCATCAAGAACCTGCCCGGTCACTTGATGGAATTTGGCACATGGTGGGGCCAAAACCTGGTGCTGCTCGAGAATCTGCGCGCCATCCACGAGCCGTTCAACAAGCAGCGCGTGATCGTGGGTTTCGACACCTTCGATGGCTACACCGCGCTCAGCGACAAAGACAAACCGAGCGATGTCTGGGCCGAAAACTCCTATAACACTGGAGTCAATTACGTCTCCCATCTTCGTGACCTGCTGGCAACCCACGAGGCCAGCAATGCCCTGGGCCACATCACCGGCAGACACCAATTGATCCCCGGGGATGTCAGCGAGACAGCCAAGCGCTACTTCATAGACAATCCGTCAACTCTCGTGGCCATGGCCTATTTCGACATGGCGCTCTACCAACCCACGAAGGACGCCCTGCTCGCAATACGTCCGCACCTGGTCTCCGGAAGCGTGCTTCTTTTCGACGAACTGACCTGGCCAGAGTCCCCTGGCGAGGCCATCGCATTCAAGGAAGTCTTCGCGCGTGATGAGGTCACGATCGAGAAGTGCTCGCTCTACCCGTCCAAGGCAATCGTCACGATTCGCTGACAGAGCCCGGCGCGGGCCTAGCAGGCTGTTGAAATACCGGAGGGGGTCGCGTTGGTGCAGAATCGGGATGATGGGCGTGCGCCGGATCGCAGCGCGGGCTGGGCGCCCGCGCAAGATCCGGGGTGCGGCCAGCG
>JAKAXS010000250.1 GCA_021816505.1 Pseudomonadota bacterium | reverse complement strand
CCCCAGGGTTCGCCGTTGCCAAGAGGCCATTGAGCAACAATTGAACGGCTCACTAAAAAAGCTAACTGACAGTGGAATCGGCCAGTTATGGGTGGTTCATCAGGCCCATAGGCTTGATGACGAACAGTTCAGGATCGACCTTATCGGGCTTCGAAAGGTCTGACACTTCAACTTTCGTCTCCAGATTCTGCGCGTCGAGTGTGGTCCACTCCTTCAACTGCAGCTCAGGCTTTTTCGTGAGTAAGAGCTTGATCTTACCTGGGGAATCCGGGCTTTTGTCCTGCAGCGCGACAACCAGGGTTTCGTCGCTGTCTTCCAGCTGCATGATCTTCGCATCACGCGCGAGATTGACCTCTTTTCGCAGCAACAGGCGGAATGGCGTCTGGTCCAGCTCGACCCGGTCTTCGGTATCGATGTCCGCGTCCTGGATGGCCAAATTCTGCCCGTTCGACACGATGAGCTGCTTGGACGGCGGCGAATACTCGAAGCGGAATTTGCCGGGCCGCTGCAGGAAGAACTTGCCCTTCATCTTTTTTGCGTCGGCGCCGGTCTGAAGGAACGCGCCCTTCAGGTCGCCCATGTCATTGAAGTATTTATCGACTTGCTTGACGAGCTCGGTCTGCTTCTCGTCGAGGACGATGCCGTCACCCGCGGTCGCGACTTCGGTGCTCCAGGTGCCGCCGACGGCTGCGGCCGGCTTCTTGTCGTCTTCGGCGAGAGCCATGCCGGCGAATGTCGCGGCGAACACGCATACCAGAGCTGCAGTGCTGCTAGTCGTCTTCATCAACCCTCACGTCCTCGTCAGCTGTGCTCTTTGATGCGCAGTCCCTGTGTCCATCACTCAACATTGCGTCGAGATATGGGCCAATACGCATTTGGTGCGGCAGTTTCATAGCCTGCCCACGGCCTCTGCGCCCAGCCAAATTCGCCGATTGCATGCGGCATGAGCGCATCAGTCGTGGATCGCTTGAGAATTCAATGTGAAGCGTTAGGCCGCGCCGCTCAGGATCTCGCGCTTGCCGACACCGTTGGCCGCGGAAATGATCCCATCCGCTTCCATCCGCTCGATCAGATCCGCGGCGCGATTGTAGCCGATCGACAGCCGCCGCTGCAGATAGCTCACCGATGCCTTCCGGTCGCGCAGCACGATGCCCATCGCCCGTTCGTAGAGATCTTCCGGGCCGTCTTCGCCGTTGCCTTGTCCGGCTTCGTCGCCGTCACCAACACCGTGCTCGGTGATGCCTTCGATGTAGCGCGGCGTGCCCTGGTCACGCAGATGCTGCGCGATGTTCTCGATTTCCTCGTCCGACACGAACGGCCCATGCACGCGCATGGTCTGGCCGGAGCCTGCCGCATAGAGCATGTCGCCATGTCCAAGCAGCTGCTCCGCACCTTGCTCGTTGAGGATCGTGCGGCTGTCCACCTTCGACGCGACCTTGAACGAAACGCGCGTCGGAAAATTCGCCTTGATCGTGCCCGTGATGACGTCGACGGACGGCCGCTGCGTCGCCATGATCAGATGGATGCCGGCGGCCCGCGCTTTCTGCGCGATGCGTTGCACGGCGATCTCAACGTCCTTGCCGGCGACGGACATCAAGTCCGCGAACTCGTCGATCACCACGACGATATTCGGCATCGGCTCCAGGTCGAGCGACTGGCTCTCATAGATTGCCTTGCCCGTGTTGCGATCGAACCCGGTCTGCACGGTACGCGTGATTGCCTCGCCGCGCTTCCTCGCGTTGCGCACGCGCGTGTTGAACACGTCGATGCGTCGTACCGACAGCTTCGACATGCGCTTGTAGCGCTCTTCCATTTCGGCCACGACCCAGTTGAGCGCGGCCACGGCCTTCTGCGGCTCGGTTACGACGGGGCACAACAGATGCGGGATGCCGTTGTAGACCGACAGCTCCAGCATCTTCGGATCGATCATGATGAAGCGGCAGTCGTCCGGCGCGTTGCGATAGAGCAGCGACAGGATCATCGCATTGAGCCCGACCGACTTGCCCGACCCGGTCGTGCCCGCCACCAGCAGATGCGGCATATGCGCGAGGTCGGCAACGACGGGCTCGCCGCCGATCGACTTGCCCAGAACCATCGCGAGCGCGCCATCCGACGAGCGGAAGGAATCGGACTCGAGCAGCTCGCGCAGCATCACCTTGTCGCGACGCGTGTTCGGCAGCTCAATGCCAATCGCGTTACGGCCCGGCACCACCGCCACGCGCACGCTCATCGCGCTCATCGAACGAGCGATGTCGTCCGCCAGGCCGATCACCCGTGACGACTTGGTCCCGCGCGACGGCTCCAGCTCGAACAGCGTCACCACCGGTCCAGGCTTGATGTCGCGGATTTCGCCCTTCACGCCGAAATCGGCGAGCGTTTCTTCCAGCATCTGGGCGCTCTCGCGCAGCACCGCCAGCGTCACGTCTCCCTGGCCGCGCCCCGATTGCGGACGTTTGAGCAGGTCCAGCGAAAAGCGTTGATACGCGCCGTGCTGTTGCGGACGCGGCCTTGCAGCCACGCTGGACGGTGCGGCCTGCGGCAGGCTTCCGCGTTTGGGAACCGACAACATCGGCTCGTCATCGAAATCAGCTTCGGTATCGATCACAACCTTCGGCGCAAACTTGCGCGCGATGCGGCTCGCATCGGCAGTAATGGACTCGGCATCGAGATCGATCTCGCTGTCGTCGTCCAGGTCGAGCGTCGACCCGGCCTTCGGGGCAATCGCGATCGTGGTCTCGCCATCGCGGTCGAACTGATCGCCGCTGTCATTGTGCGCGCCGCGATCGAAAAGACGGTCCGTCGGCGAGAACTTCGGCTCAGGCCGCGCGGCCCAATGGTCTTCGTCATCGTTCGCGCTGGAGCGCGCCGACATGCTGTGCATGCGATCGCGCACGCCGACCGCGGCGGTCTTGATGCCATGTTGCCAGGCTTCAGCCGTCTCGCGGATGTCGGGCATTTCCTGCTTCTTCACCGCCACCGCGAGATCCGAGAGCGCCATGCCGATGCTGTAGGCCACGGCCGCAAAGCCGCCCGTGAAGAGCGCGAGCCCCGCGAAGGCACCGGCGCCCGACGCGCTGACCAGCCCCATCAATCCGCTGGTGAAGCTATAGACGACATCGCCCAGGATGCCGCCGAAACCGTTGCGCAGCGGCCAGCCCTCGTAGGTCGGCAACGCGGACACAGCGCCCGCGAGAAGCAGAACCGACAGCGGAAAGAACGCCGCCTTGACGCGAAACTTCTCGACGTGCCCGCCAAGGATGAGTTCCAGCC
This sequence comes from Pseudomonadota bacterium, assembly GCA_021816505.1. Taxonomy (GTDB): domain Bacteria; phylum Pseudomonadota; class Alphaproteobacteria; order Rhizobiales; family Hyphomicrobiaceae; genus JAKAXS01. The sequence continues at coordinate 1,741 of JAKAXS010000250.1, read as the reverse complement.
CCCAGAACATTGGAGCAAGAAGCACCAGCACCGAGGCGAGCCCCAGGGTCTGCAACAGCAAGTCAGCGACGGACGCCCCCGGCTCTCCCAGCCAGTTGCGCGCGGCGCCACCCGTCACATGCGAAAAACTCGGATCGCCGAGCGACGATGTCAGCAGGCTGGCCCAGGCAGCCGCGACCGCCGCGAGCAGCGTCCAGCCGCCCATGCGTCCCATGCCGCGCAACAAGCGTGCCTCCAGCGTGGCTGGAAGCAGCGGGCGCTCCAAACGATGTGCATCGGTGGCAATCTGCACGAACGAAAACTCTTACGCGGCGACATGGACAAGACGCTCGAGCGCCTCCTTGATCGTCGCTTGGCGTTGGACAAGAGCCACCCGGACGTAGTTGCTGCCCGGATTGACCCCCCGCCGATCGTCGGACCCAAGGAAGGCACCAGGTATCACCTTGACACCGCAGCGTTTCCATAAGGTTACCGCCGCGTCAGCGCCGTTGCCGAATTGAGCCAAATCGAGCCAGAGGAAAAATCCGCCGTCGGGCCGCCGGTATCCGAACCTGTTGCCGAGCACGGCATCGCAGACATCGAATTTGCGGGCGTAGGCTTCCCGGTTGATCTGCACGTGCGTTTCGTCGGCCCAGACCCGGGCCGATGCGTGCTGCGTGGGACCCGGCACCTGCGGGCCGATCAGGTTCCGCACTTCGAACAGCTGAGCCAGGAACCGCGCGTCCCCTGCCATGAAGCCCGACCGCAGCCCCGGCAGGTTCGACCGCTTGGAGAGCGAGTTGAAAACGACGATGTTGGCGAACCGCTCGGGCGTATCGGCCGCGACCTCCAGGCCGCCGACTGGCGGCGCGCCGGAGTAGATCTCCGAATAGCACTCGTCGAGAAACAGCATGAAGTCGTAGCGACGCGCCAGCTCCAGGGCACGGGCGAGATAGGCGCGGCTCGCCACCGCGCCCTGCGGATTGGCCGGCGAGCACAGGTAGAACGCGGCCGTTCGCTCCAGCAACGCCTTGTCATCCGCGATCACGTCGAGATCCGGCAGGAAGCCGGTTTCGGACGTGGCGTTCAAGAATACCGGCTCCGCCCCGGTCGCGTAGGCCGCGCCCATGTAAGCCTGGTAGTAAGGGTTGCAGATGAGCACGGCCGGCCGGCCCTTCACCCGCTTGCGCCCCACGGCGGGAAAGCACGCGTAGAACAGCCCTTCACGCGACCCATTGCACGGCAGAATCTCCCGCTCCGCATCGACAGCGAGTTCGACGCCGTAGCGCCGCTCCAGCCAGGTCGCGATCGCGGTCCTCAGTTCGTCCGAACCGCGCACCGGCGGATATTTGCCGAGCGTCAGCGCCGCCTCGCGCAGCGCGTCGGCGACGAACGCGGGCATCGTCTCGTTGGGCTCACCCAGCGTGAGATCAATCGGGTCCTGGTGACCCGGTGGTCCGTCGAGCAAACGCCGCAGGCGCGTGAACGGCGAAACGATCGTCCCATCCGCCAGCACCTCAAGCCCGTCGATCGCCATGGCAGTCTCTCGTCACGTCCCACCCATCCGGAAGCGAAGCTCATGCCACGGTTTCGGGTGACGAGGACAGCCCAAAGATAAGGGCCCGCCGACGGTCGCCGGCGGGCCCTCAGATCGTGGTGTGTCGTCAAACGCGGCCCATCCGGACGTCTTCTTCCGGATTGGCGCTGATCCTGTGCACCGAGAGATCGGCACCCTGGCGCTCTTCCTCAGGCGACATGCGGA
>JAKAXS010000005.1 GCA_021816505.1 Pseudomonadota bacterium | reverse complement strand
CGTCACCGACTGAAATTTCGCCCGACGCGCAGCCGCGCAGACCGGCAATGATCTGCAGTAGCGTGGTCTTGCCGCTTCCGGACGGACCGATGAGCGCCACAACTTCGTTGGGTGCGCATTCCAGCGCGGCATCGAGCGCGACCGGCGACGTCTGGCGCACGCTGACGCGCAGCGCGCTCGTCTTGGTTGTTGTCGCCCGATCAAGCATGCGGCACCACCGGGCGGCGGGTCGTCATGTGGACGACGGCCACCGCGAGGAACGACGTGGAGAGAAGCACGAGCGCCATGATGCCGGCCTCGTCGTAGCGGAAGGCCTGAACGCGATCGTAGAGGGCCAGCGCCAGCGTTTGCGTGCGGCCGGGAATGTTGCCGCCGATCATGAGGATCACGCCGAACTCGCCCAGCGTATGCGCGAACGTCAGCGCGAGGCCGGACACGATGCCGGGCCACGCCAGCGGCAGCTCGATGCGGCGGAAGGTTTGCCAGTTGGACAGGCCGCTGACCCAGGCCGCCTCACGCACGTTGCCGGGTATCGCTTCGAACGCACGCTGCATGGGCTGAATGGCGAACGGCAGGTTGGCGATGAGCGAGGCGACGAGAATGCCCGAGAACGAGAAGACGAGCGGGCCGCCGAACAGGTTCGCCGCAAACGCGCCGACGGCGGAGTTCGGCGACAGCGTGACGAGCAGGTAGTAGCCCAGAACCGTCGGCGGCAGTACGAGCGGCAGCATGACCGCCGCCTCGCACAAGCTCTTGCCGCGGAACCGGCCCCACGCGAGCGCGCGGCCGGTGAGGATGGCAAGCGGGAGGATCAGCACGCACGTCCAGAACGCGAGCTTGAGCGACAGGATGTAGGGCGTGCTGTCCACGTGGTGTCTACTTCGGAATGCTGAAGCCGTTCTTTTCGAACACGGCAGAGGCTTCGGGCGATTTCAGGAAAGCATGGAAGTCCTTCGTCGGGGTGCTGGCATTCTTCAGCAATGCCATGCCCTGGCGGATGGGCGCGTACAGCGAAGGATTGACCGGAGCTTGGGTGACCTTGCTTGCGACGTCCGGCGCGAACAGCAGCGATTGTGCCACGAGGCCGACTTCCGCGGCACCCGTCGTCACGTACTGCGCCGCCTGGCCGATGTTCTCGCCCTGCACGAGAAGCGGCTGGACCTGATCCCACAGGCCGGCCTTTTGCAGCGCGTCGCGCGCGGCTTTGCCGTAGGGTGCGAGTTCGGGATTGGCGATCGAGATGTGCTTCACGGTGCCGTCGGCCAGGGCCTGCTTCAAGCCGGCGAGGTCTGCATCGACCTTCACCGCACTGCCCACCGGTGCGACGATGGCGAGGCGGCCATCCACGAGGGCGGACGTCGCGCCTTCGGTCTTTCCGTTCTTCTCCAGCCGCGCCACGCTCGCCTCGTCGGCGGCCAGGAACAGTTCGAACGGAGCGCCCTCCTCGATCTGGCGTACCAGGTTACCGGTCGCGCCGTAGCTGATGGCGATCTTGCCGCCCGTCTTGGTCTCAAACAGCTTGGCGATTTCGTCGAGCGCGACGCGCAGGGAGGCTGCCGCCGCGACGGGCGCGTTCGCCTGCGCGGTTTCGGCCTTCGCGGCGGGCTTGGCGCCCGCGTCTTGCGCCGTTGCCACCGTTGAGAATGACGTTGCCGTCAGCACGAATGCCGCGGACAGGAGCGAAAGCAGAGAAGCTTTTGTCATGGTTTTCAAGGCTCAAATGGTTGGAGGCGATCGCGGTCGCAACCTAGCAAGCGCTGATAAGCGACGCGAGCGTTATTTCTTCTTGGATATAACGCTCAGCTTGCTGGAGAGCGCCTTGAGATCGGCCCGGATGGCCTTCTCGGTCGCCTGCTCCATACTGCGGTAGCGGCCGACGATCTCTTCCCCCAGCGGGGTCAGCGTGGAGCCGCCACCGTGCGCGCCGCCCTTGGCACCGCTGACGACATCGGCGCCGAATTCGGCGTTCATCGTCTCGATCAGGCTCCAGGCGCGCTTGTAGCTCATACCCATGCGGCGGCCGGCGGCGGCGATGGAGCCGGTGTCGCGAATGCCTTCCAGAAGATCGGCCCGGCCAGGACCGAGCAGCACGTCCGGCTTGACGTAGATGCGCAAACGAAGACCGGTTCGGACTTTCTTGGGTTTCATGCTGATCGCTCGGCGGATGGGTACGGGAATTCTATAGCACGGCAGGGAACCCCGTCACGCCGCGCTACGCGCGGGCTCGTTCCATTACTCCGCCCTGCGCGCGGACTCGTTTGGTTATTCCGCGCTGCGCGCCGGTTGGGGATCTGGCTCGCGGAAGGCGCGCGCGGATGTCGACGTCACGGGACCGTCGGCCGGCGCAACCGGCGCCTCGTGGGCCAGGAAGCGGGCTTTCAGATCCACGGTCTCGCGGCGTCCGACGGCCCTGCCGTGCAAATCCAGCCACTTATCCGCCTCGACGCGGCCGGCCCCGAACAGATGCGTGAACAGCTCCATGTCGGCTTTCATCTTGCTGTCGTCGCTCAGCACGCTGGTATAGCGGCCGGCTTCCACCAGATGAAAACGATGTTGCGCCAGTTGGCGCAGACGTGCCTTGCGGCCCCACCATGCAGGGCCACGGATCGTCTCGCGAACGGTTTCGATCACCTCGATGTCGCGCAGGAGCGGCGCGTTGAACGTCAAGCGATTGACCTGGCCGCTGATCTCGCGAGCGCCCGTGGGCAGCCCGTGACGCACGAGCGGATTGATCTGCACGATCAGCGTATCGGGAACCGGGCTTTCCATCGCCAGCGTGATGAGATCGGGATTGGCAGAGAATCCGCCGTCCCAATAGGCGACACCGTCGATCACGACGGCGTGGTGCAGCGTCGGCAGGCAGGCCGAAGCGAGTACGGACTCGACTGTGAGCCCGGCGCGGCGGAACAGCCGGGCGCGGCCGGTCGCCACTTCGGTTGCCGCGATAAGAAGCTCCACGGGACCCTTACGAACCGAATCGAAATCGATAAGCGTCGTCAGCACGCGGCGCAGCGGATCGAAGCCCAGCGGATTGAACTCATAGGGCGACCAGAGGGTCGCTACCTGCGCCATGGAACTCGATCGCGACAGGCCGTAGAGGAATGGGTTGAGGCGCAGGAGGTCGGGCACGCCTGCCTGGTGGACGGCTTCCCACAGTGCCCGCAGCTTTGCGCGGGCGGCCTCGCGACCGCCTTCCGCCAGGCCGGCCGCCAGCGCTACCGCGTTGACGGCGCCGGCACTCGTCGCCGAAATCCAGCCGATCTTGAGCTGGTCTTCCTGCAACAGGCGATCGAGCACGCCCCAGGTGAAAGCGCCGTGTGCGCCGCCGCCCTGAAGTGCCAAATTGACAGTGATGGTCTTGCGAAACAGCCGCACATCTACCCCGACGTCTGGCACCCGGGAGGGCGCCGTTCACAGATGCGGTTACTAGTGCGATTTGCAGTCGCGATGATGTCATCGGACGGGGCCGCGACACAACGCGTCATGTCGTGGCGGACACGCAATCTGAGGTATTGCGGCAACGGCAGCGAAAATATTATGCCGGTTCGCCATAATTCCAGCCGCTGCTTGCCGCCGAAAAGCGCCGTCAGGGCTCTAAGTGACGGCGGTGGCGCAGGGTTGTCTGCACGGCTAATGTGCAGCGTCCTGAAAGGCGGACCGTATTTTGGGCGCCACTCGGGACGTCACAACTTTTTTGGGGAGTTTCATCATGCGTTCGATGGTTCGTGCAGCGGTCGCGACCGCTGCATTCGGTCTCGTCGCCATGGCCGGCGTTGCGCCTGCCAGCGCGCTTGTCTGCAAGCAGCACTCGCATACCGCTTCTTCGAGCGGCGGCTACGAAGGCCTGACGGCGGTCAAGGCTCGCGCTGCATGGCGCAACGAAGTGCGCCAGCACGAAGGCATCTCGTGGACGCTCTGGCGTCTGGCGAAGTTCAAGACCACGAAGTGCTCGAAGGCCGGCACCAGCGGCAACTGGACGTGTGTCGCGCGCGCGCGTCCGTGCAAGACGGGCTCGTAAGCCTCGTCCTACGGCACCGACATCACGCTTCCGGATGCGGCCAGCGTCGCATCCGGAGCTAGCACCTGCCGGCGCAGTTCGATGATCTTGCCGCCGGCGGACTCAAGCCCGCGCGTGATGATTTCAATGCGCGCATCGCCGCCGCGGCCGGAAATTTTGTAGATGTTGTAGCGGGCCAACGGCTCGTGACGATGTTCTCGTCCGGTCGATCCGGTGGCAAGCCCGACGATCGGGATGCGCGCGCCGCCTTCCGCTCCGGTCCAGAACAGCGTGTCGCGGTGGTTGTGCCCGTGCAGCACGATGTCGGCGCCATGCTCCTTCAAAAGCTTCTCGAACGCCTTGGCATCTTCCAGGGCGCGTCGCGCAGGTGCCTGCTGCTTCAGCGGCGGATGGTGGATGAGAACCACGCGGATCAGGCCTTCGGCCTTCAGGCGATCCAGTATCTCGGCCGTCGCCTGCATCTGCCGTGGGCCGATGCGCCCTGCAGCGACGAACAGGCGCGTCGGCACTGCAGAGTTCAACGCCACGAGCGCGACGTTGCCGACGCGACGGACATACGGAAAGCCGTCAGCACCGCCTCGAAAATCGCGGCCCCAAGCGTCCGAACGCATGTACGTCGCCCACTCGCGTAGGCAGGCGACGTCGCAGCCCTTGGTGTAGATGTCGTGATTGCCGGGGATCAGCGAGACGCGTGCGATATCTCCCAACGTTTCCAGCCAGGTGAGCCCCACCGCAAATTCGCCGGGCAATCCGAGGCTGGCGACGTCTCCCGTGACGGCGATGTGATCGGGGTTCTGGGCGACGCAGTCCGCAGCGATCAGGGCTGCGACGGGTGCCAAATGCAGATCGCGCCGGTTGCGATACCAATTGAGCAGCCCCACGCAGCGCTTGAGGTTCCAGATCCACGGCTTCCATGTCAGAGCCGGCGGCAAATGCACGTCGGTGATCTGGGCCAGCGTAATGGTGTCGTGTGTGCTCATTCGCCCCGGTTCATAGCGAAATCCCCCCCATGGCGCGAGCGCTTTTGCCCGTGAGCGCCAATTTGCGGCGGCTTGCCAAGGCCTCGCGCTTGCGCAAGAACGCTGGTCAATCGCTTCCGCTTGTTCAAGTTCTTACGCTTCCAACACCTCTCATCAACTCTGGCCGAGGTCGTCCGGTTGCAACGGGTCATTACGAAGGCTTTACAGCGCTACTGGCGCCTGTCGCGCGGGCTCACGCTCGGCGCGCAGGGCTGTGTCATAGACAGTCACAATCGTGTGCTGTTGATCCGTCATACTTACCGGCCGGGCTGGTTCTTCCCGGGCGGCGGCGTGGAGAAAGCTGAGACCGTCGAGGAATCCTTGGCGCGCGAACTTTGGGAAGAGGCCGGCGTGCGCATAGGCCGCGCGGCGCCTCAGCTGTTCGGGCTCTACGCTAACCACAAACGCTATCCGGGCGACCATATCGCTTTGTTCGTGGTACGCGACTGGGAGCAACCGGTGCCGCCACGACCCAATCGTGAAATCGCCGCGCATCAGTTCGTCGACCCTGCAGACCTTCCGGCAGACATTCATCCACCTACGGCCGCCCGCATCGCCGAGATCTTCGCGGGCACGCCACGATCGCAAGTTTGGTAGTTATCGCAATGACGATTCATCCCGTGACGGGCACCGTAACCCAGGCCGCGATGCGTGCCTTGATGCCGGCCGACATGCCGGAGGTTTCGCGCCTGCATGAGCGCGTGTTCGGTCCCGGGCGTTATGCGCGGACGGCGTATCGTGTGCGCGAAGGTGCGCCCAAGGGCACGCCGCTGTTGTCGCAATACTGCCGCTGCGTGGCCGTGGGTCCGCGGTTGCTTGGATCGTTGAACATGACGAAGGTGTCGATCGGCGGCACGGGCGACGCGCTGCTGCTTGGCCCCGTCGCCGTCGATCCGGAGTTCGCGAACCAGGGCTTCGGGCGCAGCATGATCAACGACGCGATCGACGCAGCACGTAAGGACGGCGTGAAGCTGATGCTTCTGGTGGGCGATGCGCCCTACTACGCCCGCATGGACTTTGTCGCCGTGCCGACGGGACAGATCACGCTGCCGGGCCCGGTGAACCCGGCACGCCTGCTGGCGATCGAACTGCAGCCGGGCGTGCTGGACTCTTATCGCGGCAAGGTGACCGCGCGGTAGCGCCTTCGCGTTTCCCGCGCGCTTCGCAGGCGATCAATCGGCGAACGGGTCTTTCATCAGGATAGTGTCGTCGCGCTCGGGGCTGGTGGACAGCAGCGTGACGGGGCAGCCGATCAGTTCCTCGATGTGGCGGACGTACTTCACGGCCTGCGCGGGCAGCGAGGCCCAGCTGCGGGCGCCTCGGGTGGAGGCGGTCCAGCCTTCGAACGTCTCGTAGATCGGCTTGACGCGCGCCTGGCCGGTCTGTCCCGCGGGAAGCCGGTCGATACGCTCGCCGTCGAGATCGTAGCCGACGCACAGCTTCACTTCCTTGAAACCGTCGAGAACATCGAGCTTGGTGAGCGCGATGCCGTCGATGCCGCAGACCTTCACGACCTGACGCACGAGCACCGCGTCGAACCAGCCGCAACGGCGCTTGCGTCCGGTTACCGTTCCGAACTCGTGGCCGCGCTCGCCCAGCGTCTGGCCGATCTCGTCGGTCAGCTCCGTCGGGAACGGACCGGAGCCGACGCGCGTGGTGTAGGCCTTGGCGATGCCGAGGACGTTGCCGACCGCGCGCGGGCCGACGCCGGAACCGGTCGCGGCTTGCGCGGCGATCGTGTTCGACGACGTCACGAACGGATACGTGCCGTGATCGATGTCCAGCAGCGCGCCTTGCGCGCCTTCGAACAGAATGCGCTTACCGGCGCGGCGCTCGCGATCGAGCAGATCCCAGGTGACGTCTACGAACGGCAGGATCTTCGGGGCGATCTCGTTCAGCTGCGCGCGCAACTGATCCTTGTCGACGAGCGGCTTGCCGAGACCGGCGCGCAATGCGTTGTGGTGCACGAGCAGGCGATCGATCTTGGCGTCGATCGTCTTGGCGTTCTTCAAATCCTGCACGCGAATGGCGCGGCGGCCGACCTTGTCTTCGTATGCCGGGCCGATGCCGCGGCCGGTGGTGCCGATCTTGCCTTCGCCGGCGGATTCTTCGCGCAACTGATCAAGCTCGCGATGCAGGGGAAGGATCAGCGTGGCGTTCTCGGCGATGCGCAGGTTCTCGCGCGTGACGGACACGCCCTGATCCCCCAGCCGCTTGATCTCGTCGCACAGCGCCCACGGGTCGATGACGACGCCGTTTCCGATGACGCCAAGCTTGCCCTCGCGCACGACGCCGGATGGCAGCAGCGACAGCTTGTAAGTGTTCCCGCCGATGACCAGCGTGTGGCCGGCGTTGTGGCCGCCCTGGAAGCGCACGACGATATCGGCGCGCTCCGACAACCAGTCAACGATCTTGCCCTTGCCCTCGTCGCCCCACTGGGCGCCGACCACGACAACGTTCGCCATTGCTTACGACCTTCTGCACACGACAAGGCCCTAGCGTTGCATCAGCGCGCCAGGGCCAGTGCTTGTTTCTGAGCACGCGTTATAGCCGAATTTCCGGCCGCGCAAGGCATAAGGCTGGCTCAGTGGCGTTTGTGATCTGTGGCGCGTGAGCGCGGGTCCGAAATGTGCGGATTCGTTCGGGTTTTGCTCGCATTTCTGGCCCTCGTGCGTAAGGTGAACGACCGTCCGCAATCACCCCGGCACGCATGTTATCCATCTTCTCCCGCCCAACCACCGCGAACGCAGCGCTGTTTCTGTCTCTGACGATGCTTTTCTGGGCGGGCAATCACGTCGTCGGCCGCTGGCTCGGCGGGCACATGCCGCCCGTGACGCTCGCATGCCTGCGCTGGATCGGCGCCACGGCGCTGCTTGCGCCGTTCGCCTGGCGCTACGTTCGAGACGACTGGGAAGCCGTGCGGGCGCGTCTTCCATTCCTGATCGTGCTGGGCGTTGTGGGTGTCGGCCTGTTCAACACGCTGCAGTACATCGCGCTGGTGCACACGACGGCGACCAGCTCCGCCATCCTCAATTCCTCGGGCCCGATCCTGATCGTCATCTTCGGCGTGTTCATGCTGCAGCAGCGGATCAGCATGCTGCAGCTGACCGGCATCGGCGTGTCGCTGCTCGGCGTCCTGACGGTCGTCGGCAAAGGGGATCCGCGTTCGCTGCTGGCGATGGAGTACAACAAGGGCGATCTTTACATGCTCGCCGCCGTGGCGCTGTGGGCGTTCTACACCGTGCTGCTGCAGCGACGGCCGAAGATCCACTGGCTGAGCTTCGCGCTGGTGACGTACTTCGTGGCGGCGGTGCTGAACATGCCGTTGGCGCTGGCGGAGGTCTCGCTGGGGGCGCGCTTCGACCTGACGCCGGGCACGCTGGCGGCCATCGCCTACATCGTCGTTTTTCCTAGCCTGCTGGCCAATCTGTTCTTCAACCGCGGCGTGGAGATCATCGGCGCGTCGCGTGCCGGCGTTTTCATGCACCTCGTGCCGATGTTCACCGCGGTGCTGGCGATGGTCTTTCTCGGCGAGCAGCCATCGCTATTCCACGCCGCGGGATTTGCGTTGATCCTTGCCGGCGTCTGGCTGGGCAGCCGGCCGCAGCCGGCGAGCGCCTAGGCCCGTTCCCCCATCCGTAAGCGATCCAGTCTGGGGAAAGCCTCGCCCCCGTAAGGTGACGGCGCAATCGATCTGCCGCGATGGAAGAGCGTGCGAATCAATTCGGTTGCTTTGGGGGGTGGCGGAATGATGATTGCTCAAAAACGTTCGGCAGGTCCGCAAACGGGCAAAGCGCCGATTGGCGAACACCTGCTGGACGTGCGCAAGGTGTTAAGCGACGCCATGACGGACCATTGGTCCGGCAACGCCGCGGCCGCCGAGGACGGCTATCGCCGCGTCCTCAATCAGAACTATCGCCCGATCGATGTTCTGCCTTTGCTCGCGAAGCTGCTGTCCAACCGAGGCGAGATCCAGGATTCGCTGCGTCACTGGGATCGACTGCTGGCACTCGATCCGCGCCACCTTTCCGGTCTGCTAGAGAAGGGCCTGCTGCTCCATCGCGCAAACAAGCTAGCGCTCGCGGTGGACTGCTTCGCGCGGGCCAAGGCCGTTGCACCGGACAATGCGCTGGTGATGACGAATCTCGCCGTGGCCCTCGCGGATGTGGGACGGCGAAACGAGGCCTTGACCGAATTCCAGCGGGTTCTGGAGCTTGAACCGAACAACCTGCATGTTCAGCATCAGGTTCGCCGGCTCTCTTCGCTCATCGTGCCCTCGTGGCATGTGCCGATGATGAACGACACGCCGCGCAACGACGCTTTCGAGAAAGCCATCGTGGCGGCCGTTGCCCAGCACGGCGACCACGCTCGCGTGCTGGAAATCGGGACAGGCAGCGGACTGTTGGCGATGATGGCGGCACGCAGCGGCGCCAAGCGCGTTGTGACGTGCGAGAGCGTGCCGGTGATCGCGGAGACTGCCGAGCGGATCGTGGAGCAGAACGGCTACGGCCAGAACGTTCGCGTGGTCAACAAGCCCTCGAATGAGTTGAACGTCGGCGAGGATCTCGACGAGCGGGCCGACATTCTGATCTCCGAGATCCTGTCGTGCGATCTGCTGGGCGAGAAGGTTCTCGACACGTTCGAAGACGCGCACGCGCGGCTTCTGCGCCCCAACGCAACCGTCATTCCGCGTGCGGCCACGGCCGTCGGATGCCTGGTGGCGAGCGATGTGCTGGCCCGCCATGCCTTCGTGTCCGAGGTGTCGGGCTTCGACCTGTCGCCGTTCAACGCATTGGCGAACCAGCATCTGCCGGTGCACGGCACGATGACCTCATGGCGCCGGTTGTCCGGCGATTTCGACCTCGTGACGTTGGACCTCACCGCGAAGCGGCACGAGGGGGCGCTGCGCAAGCAATCCGTGCCGGTGCTCGAGGACGGCGTGGCCGTCGGCATCGTGCAGTGGATGCGCGTCGACCTTGCGGAGGGCGTTACGTTCGACAATCACCCTGACACCTACGCTGACGGCGGGTGGCTGCAGGTGCTGCATTCCTTCCCACAGCCCATCGACGTGAAGGCAGGCGACGAGCTGGAACTGGTCATCGGGCATGACCGTTCGAGCTTGATCGTGGTTCCGGCGCCGCACGACGAATAGCGGAGGCACGCAGGTGGCGGACGGCGTCCGCCACCTACCTTCAATGCGCGTCAGTTTCCGTATTGGATCGCCTTGGCGGATGGCCAGGTGACGCGGTAGCCGTACTCGAACACCTTCTCTTCGTCGGCATCGAGCTTGCTTTCCCAGATCGAGACGCCGCGCTTGTCGTCGATGTTCTCTTTCGTCGGCGCAACGCCCGTGCGCTCGACCTTGATGTCCTGGTTCTGCGACGACGGGATCTGATCGTAGAGCGTCAGGCTGATCTCGCGTTGATGCAGGTTCTTGATCGTGACACGGTAGTTGCGCGTGTCGGTCTTCGACGACGAGATGAGACCGCTCTGGCCGCGCTTGTCGTCGACGATCGCGTGGCGAACGCGCACGCTGTCGTCGATGCCGAAGCCGAGTTCGTGTTCTTCGCCGGGTGACAGAACAGGCAGCAGGCCGTTGCCGACGAACGTGCCGTCGCGGAACAGCGAGACGCTGCCCGGCAGGAGTGACGTGGCCTTCGGCGGCAGCGCCAGCTTGGCGTAGAGGTACGCCTTGGCGTCCTCCTTCGGCACGGTGCGGATGGCCAGCTGCGGTTCGAGATTGTCGACCGACAGCTGCACGCGCTTGGCTTCGCCGGTGGCCGGTATCGACAAGCGACCCGGCACGGTGAAGATGGCCTGGAACGGCGCCGCAACGGCTACGGCATTGCGCTCCAACGCAGCCTCGACGATTGGGGCGGGTGCAGGGGCGGTTGCAGCCATCTCCATGGTTTCGTTCGCTATTGCATCTTCACCGGCAGCGCCGCCGCCCATTCTCTTGCGCGCGTCGGAGCGGGCAAGCCCATCCATCGGCGCATTCTGCAGCTGTCCCACGGGACGCGGCTTCGGCTCGGGAACGTAATCGACCGTCATGGGGAACAGTTCAGGCGCCGATGCGCCCGCGGTCGGGCGCGTGGTCGACAGGGCCACCGTCACGTCGTCCCAGCTCTCGCCGGTGCGTTGCGTGATCGAGGCGCGGCGTGTCAGTTCCAGCTTCGGCGGGGCTTCCTTGGTACCGGTTGCCAGGCGCGCATCGTAGAGCGCCGCCCACGAGGCGTTCGGCACCTGGTAGTAGACCGAGATATCCGCATCGAGCGGCGTGGCTGCCGAGACGTAGATCTTCACCTCCGTGCGCTCTTCACGCGCCGGAGCGAGGCTGGCCAGCTTGCCTTCCAGGTCTTCGATCTTGTGATCGAGGTCGCGCATGCGGATCTGCGCATCCTGGCCGGCGCGCACGGCTTCGGCCGTGCTGGTGCCGATGATCGACAGGACACGGGCCCAGTCTTCCGACGGCGCCCCGGCCACGCCCGGCGCCGGCTGCGGCCGCACCGGCAGCTGCGCCAGATTTGCGATCAGCGTCTTTTGCGTTTCGGACGCCAGCACCTGTCCGTCCAGGACGGCACGGGAGTCGCGCATGGCGTCGAGTTCGTCTTCGATGCGGCGCCGTTCGCTGGCGACGGTTTCCTCGTCCGTGCGCGGTACCACGAGGCGCCGGCTGTCGACTGAGCCGATTTCCAGCTTGCCCGTGCCACGACCCTCGACGCGGATGGAGTTTGGCGCCGCTTGCGCTGGCACGTCGTTGAAGATGACGACGTGCTCGCCCTGCTCCAGCTTCACCTTGCCGACACGAACGACTTCGGCGCCCGCCGGGAAGACGGTGACAGCATCGACTTTCGATTGCGCCGTGACGTCCGCCGCGTGGGCGCTGGCGGACAACAGCAGGAGCGACGTGACGGTGGCAAGAGCGGTACGCATGGAAGGGCCTCGCGAGGTTCGGCGTCGGGCCCGTGTGCGGTCCGTTCTCGTCCGAATTATGGCCCGTTTCCTGAAGCTTCCGGCCGATACCGGCGAATGCGGTTCAGCGGCCCGCCGGATGGCCTGAGGAGCAACCAGCAAACTCCCGCACACGGCGACGGCGGCGAGCCGCTACCAGCTGTTCCGGCCATCGACCTTGTCGGCGGTCAGGCCGGAGAGATCGTAGTCGTCGAGGAGCTTGAGATTCACCGAATGGGTGCGGCGGGTCGGCATGTCGCCAGCGGAGTGGCCGTCCTTCGGCGTGCCGTCATTGTTGTAGATCTCGGCCCAGTCGGGCGCGTCGCCCCAGGTCTGCAAACCGCAGTTGCCACAGAAGTGATGCTGATTGATGCCCCGCTGCGAATAGACCCGGTCATGCTCGTTGCGGACGAACGTCATTTCGTCGGACGCGAAATAACCCCAGACGGCGCCGGCTTTGGTGCAGAAGCTGCAATTGCATTCCAGCCGGCGCTCCGGCAGGCGCGGCAGCTCGATGCGGGTGGCGCCGCAATGGCACGTGGCGGTGAGCGTCATATGCGGTTCTCCGATCGCTTTCGAGATCACCTTAAGGCCGGATGAGGCGCATTTTTGTCGGGTACGGCTAGAACGCCAGCCTCCGCGCGCGCACCACCTGAGGCAGGGCCTTCACTGCTGCCAGAACGGCGTCGGACACGGGCGCGTCGACGGCCACGATGCAGATCGCGTCGCCGCCGGGCTTGTCGCGCCCGAGGTTGAAGGTGGCGATGTTGACGCCAGCCGATCCCAACAGCGTGCCGAGGCTACCGATGAAGCCGGGCTTATCGGAGTTGCGGATGAACAGCATGTGCGGCGTCAGCTCGAAATCCATGTCGATGTCGCGCACCTGTATGATGCGCGGCCGGTTGCCGGAGAAGATGGCGCCGGCGACCGAGCGCTCGTATTCGTCGGTGACGACGGTGAGGCGCACCGTCGAGCCGAACGCGCCTTCCTGTCCGCGTGTCGTCTCCTCAATCATGATGCCGCGGTCCTTGGCGTTGGCCACGGCGGAGACCATGTTGACGCCCGACATGGAGGGGCTCAACACGCCGGAAACGGCAGCGGCGGTCAGCGGCTTCACGTTCAGCTCCGCGACGTCACCGGTGTAGGCGACGCGGATGCCCTTGATCGTGCTCTCGGTCAGCTGGCCTGCGAAAAGCCCGAGCTGCTCGGCCAGCTTCACGTAGGGCGTCAGGCGCGGCGCTTCCTCCGCCGAGATCGACGGGAAGTTTATGGCGTTGGTGATCGCGCCCTTCAGAAGGTAGTCGGACATCTGCTCGGCGACTTGCAGCGCGACGTTTTCCTGCGCCTCGTTCGTGGATGCGCCCAGGTGCGGCGTGCAGATGACGTTCTCAAGGCCGAACAGGATGCTTTCCTTCGCGGGTTCGGTCTCGAACACGTCGAACGCGGCGCCGGCGACTTGGCCGGATTGCAATGCGGCGACGAGGGCCTTCTCGTCGACCAGGCCGCCACGCGCGCAGTTGACGATACGCACGCCGCGCTTGGTCTTGGCGAGTGAGTCCGCGTTCAGGATGTAGCGGGTCTTATCGGTGAGCGGCGTGTGCAGCGTGATGAAATCTGCCCGGCGCAACAGCTCGTCCAAGTCGACCTTTTCGATGCCGAGTTGAACGGCGCGCTCGGGCGTGAGGAACGGATCGAAGGCGACGACATGCATGCGCAGGCCCAGCGCCCTGTCGGCGACGATGGCGCCGATGTTGCCGCAACCGATGATGCCGAGCGTCTTGCAGTAAAGCTCGACGCCCATGAACTTCGTCTTCTCCCACTTGCCGGACTGCGTGGACTTGTCGGCGGCAGGGATCTGACGGGCGAGCGCGAGCATCAGCGAGATGGCGTGCTCGGCCGTGGTGATGGAGTTGCCGAACGGCGTGTTCATGACGATGACGCCGCGCGCCGTGGCGGCTTTCGTATCGACATTGTCGACGCCGATGCCGGCGCGGCCGACGACCTTCAGGTTCTTGGCGGCGGCCAGCACCTTCTCGGTGACTTTCGTCGCCGAGCGAATGGCGAGGCCGTTGTACTGCGGGATGATCTTTTCCAGCTCGTCCTTGGAGAGCCCGACCTTCACGTCGGTTTCGATACCGCGCTCCTTGAAGATCGCGATCGCGGCGGGAGAGAGATCGTCGGAAATGAGGACTTTCGGCATGGGTGTAAAACCTTTTGCGAAGGCGCGTCAGTAACGCGGCCAGAAATGGGAGGAGCGCGCTATTCCCTCTCCCCATCCCTGCACTTGATGGGGAGAGGGCTAGGGTGAGGGGCAGGTTCTCGCGCTGCGGATTGCGGCTGCCCCTCACCCCAACCCTCTCCCCGTAAGGACGGGGAGAGGGAGCGTCGCGTTCAGGCGGCTTTGGAGAGAGAAGCTTTGGTCTCCGCGTAAGCCCAGTCGAGCCACGGGACGAGAGCTTCGAGATCGGACGTCTCGACGGTGGAACCGCACCAGATGCGCAGGCCCGGCGGCGCATCACGATAGGAGCCGATGTCGAGCGCGACGCCTTCCCGTTCGAGCAGGCTGACGATCGACTTTGCTGCGTCGGCCTGCTGCGAGGCATCGAGCGCGGGTTCGACGATCTTCACACACACGCCGGTGTTCGACCACGTGGCGCGGTCGACGGCCAGATTGGCGATCCAGGGCGTGCGGTCGATCCAATCGTGCAACACCTTCGCGTTGGCATCGGCCCGCGCGATGAGCGCGTCGAGACCGCCCAGGCTTTCGGCCCAGGCCAGCGCATCGAGGTAATCCTCGATGCACATCATCGACGGCGTGTTGATGGTCTCGCCTTCGAAGATCGCCTTGTCGAACTTTCCGCCCTTGGTCATGCGGAACAGCTTCGGCATGGGCCAGGCAGGCTTATGGCTCTCCAAGCGCTCCACGGCGCGCGGCGACAGGATGAGCACACCGTGCGCCGCCTCGCCGCCCAGCACCTTCTGGAACGAGTACGTCAGCACGTCGACCTTGGTGAAGTCGATGGGCTGGGCGAAGACGGCGGAGGTCGCGTCCACGAGGGTGAGGCCACCGCGGTCGGCCGGAATCCAGTCGCTGCCTGGAACGCGCACGCCGGAGGTGGTGCCGTTCCAAGTGAACAGCACGTCGCGATCGAAGTCGATCTTGGCGAGATCCGGCAGCACGCCGAACGCGCCTTCCATCACCCGCAGGTCCGTGAGCTTCAGTTCCTTGACGACGTCGGTCAGCCAGACCTTGCCGAAGCTCTCCCAGGCGAGGGCATCGACGCCGCGGGCGCCAAGCAGCGACCACATCGCCATTTCGAATGCGCCGGTGTCGGAACCGGGCACGATGCCGACGTGATAGCCCTCGGGCAGGCCGAGAATGGCTTTCGTCTTGTCGATGGCGAGCTTCAGGCGCGCTTTGCCGTCCTTGGCGCGGTGCGAGCGGCCGAGGAACGCGTTGCCGAGAGCTTTTTCGGGGGACCATCCGGGCCGCTTGGTGCAGGGGCCGGATGAAAAGCGCGGATTTGCCGGGCGCGTGCCCGGCTTGGTGTGTGCCGTCATTCAATCTACCCTTCCAGATAGGAGCCCCTCGTTGGGGAGGGGTGGCCCACTGGCGGGGATAGGCGCGTCGGCGCAGGCTGTCAAGGTGGGTTGCGGTAGCATCATCCGGTACGCCCTTGCATCGAGCGAGCAGCGCTAGGATAGTGACGGGATGAAGAAGTCCGACGCCATCAAACTGTTACGGCAACAGGTCGATGCCCTCCGGCAGATGGGCGCGAAGTCGCTCTATCTGTTTGGATCGACTGCGCGCGGCAGGGCCCGGTCATACAGCGACATCGATATCTTTATCGAACCTGAGAAGGGGCGGCCATTCAGCCTCGTCGACCTGGCGACAATGCAGGAATTTCTGCGTCGCAGCTTGCAGCACGACGTGGACCTGACGACGCGCCGCAGCCTCCATCCTATGCTGCGCGACGACATCCGCCGGTCAGCAATCAAGATTTTCTAGATGCCGCGCAGCGTCGATCATCTCGTGAAGGATATTCTGACCGAGATCGCGTTCGTAAAGCGAGTGACCAAGCAGCACACGCTGAAGAGCTACGCCGCAGATGATCTGACGTCGAGAGCCGTTGAGCACGCGCTGCTTACCATTTCAGAAGCTGTTCGAGGACTTCCCGACGACGAGCTTAGAAAGCAACCCGAGATCTCTTGGGTCGCGATCAAGGCCATGGGCAACATCATTCGTCACGAATATCACAAGATTGCTGACGAGGTGATCTGGGACACCGTTCAGCAAAATCTTGGACCTCTGGAGCGAGCGATCAAGCAGATCCGAGCGTCGCGCCGCCGAAACACTTCCGGACGTCGGCCTCGGTCATAGTCGCTGTGATGGCCGCGCTTAAGCCCTAAGCCGCCTTCGCGGTCGCGGTCTTCACGGCCTCGACGATGTCGTCGACGACGGTTGAGACGAGTTTCTCGTCGTCGCCTTCGGCCATGACGCGGATGACGGGTTCGGTGCCGGACGGGCGGATGACGAGGCGGCCGGACTGGCCGAGCTTGGCCGTGGCGCTGTCGATCGCCTTGCGGACGCGGCTGTCTTCCAGCGGGCGGCCTTCGGCGTAGCGCACGTTCTTCAGGATCTGCGGCAGCCGCTCGAAGCGCGAGCAGACTTCGCTGACCGGCTGGCCGGTGGACACGGCAACGGCCAGAACCTGCAGCGCGGACACGAGGCCGTCGCCCGTCGTCGTGAAGTCGGACAAAACGATGTGGCCCGACTGCTCGCCGCCGACGTTGAAGCCGTGCTTGCGCATGTGCTCGACGACGTAGCGGTCGCCGACGGGCGTGCGCGCCATCGAGAGGCCGATGTCTTTCAGGTAGCGCTCGAGCCCGAGGTTGCTCATCACCGTGGCGACGATGCCGGCTGCCGCCAGCTTGCCGCGGCGGTGCCAGCTCTCGGCGATGACCGCCATCAGCTGGTCGCCGTCGACGATCTGTCCCTTCTCGTCGACGATGACCACACGGTCTGCGTCGCCGTCGAGCGCGATGCCGATGTCGGCACGCACTTCGCGCACCTTGTCGACCAGCGCTTCCGGTGCCGTCGAGCCGCACTTGTGATTGATGTTGCGACCGTTGGGATCGACGCCGATCTTGATCACTTCGGCGCCCAGTTCCCAAAGGGCCTCGGGTGCCACCTTGTAGGCGGCGCCGTTGGCGCAATCGATGACGATGCGCAGGCCGCTCAGCTTCAGGTTCTTCGGCAGCGTGCGCTTTGCGTATTCGATGTAGCGTTCCTGTGCGCTCTCAACGCGCGTTGCGCGGCCGATGTTGTCGGGCAGGGCGAGCAGGTCGGGCGATGAGCTGTCGATCAGCTTTTCGATCTCGCGCTCAACGTCGTCCGAAAGCTTGTAGCCGTCCGGATCGAACAGCTTGATGCCGTTGTCGTCATAGCGGTTGTGCGAGGCGGAGATCATCACGCCGAGGTCGGCGCGCAGCGATCGCGTCAACATCGCCACGGCGGGCGTCGGCATCGGCCCCAAGAGAAACACGTCCATGCCGACCGACGTGAAGCCCGAGAGCAGAGCGGCCTCAAGCATGTAGCCCGAGAGGCGGGTGTCCTTGCCGATGACGACGCGATGACGGTGGCCGCCGGTCATGAACAGCTTGCCCGCCGCCATGCCGACCTTCATCGCCACTTCGGCCGTCATCGGGTGCTTGTTGGACAGCCCGCGAATTCCGTCCGTTCCGAAGTAGCGTCTGGTCATCATCGATCCTCGAAAGACTCACGAGCGCCGGTGCGCTCCCAAACGTCATCGCGCAATCCGCCACGTCTGTCACGGGGCGCCCGGTGTATAGGCACACGTTTACCACAATTCGTTGCTGAAGCCGCGATACCACCTCTAGTATCTTAGCTGTGATCTATAGTCCTCGTTCAGCCCTCCCAACTCCTAACGTAGGCTGAACGAACTTTGGACCAACGCACCGAAGAAGTGCGTGGTCCGGTGAATGCCGCCAACGGGGGAGGCGGCAATGAGGAGGACGGGAATGGCTTACTTCTTGGCGGTCGCCAACCGGAAGGGGGGCGTCGGCAAGTCGACGATTACGGTCATGCTGGCGCATGCGCTGTCGATCTGGGGCGGCAAGCGGGTCTTGATCATCGACCTCGACTCGCAATGCAACGCGTCGATGATCATGATGGGCGGCGAGGGCTGGGTGACGGCGCGTGCCGCGCGCCGTACGGTCGCCGACTATTTCTCCGACAGCTTCTCCGGCAAGGTCTCGCGGCCGCTGAACTATGTGCTCGACCGCGTGGGCGACGTGCACGACAATTCCGGCCGGCAGCCGCCGCTGTCGATCCTGCCCGGTTCGCTGCTGCTGGACGACGTCCAGGGCGAGCTGTTCCTGATGCAGGCCGACAATCGCGTGGCGTCCGATATCTCGGTGGGCCTTCGCGAACGCCTGATCGACAGCATGCGGCGGTTCGAGCACGACTTCGACGTCGTGATCCTCGATTGCGCGCCGGGGTTGTCGTTCGCCGCGCTGGCGGGCCTCAAGATGGCGGACAAGGTGGTGGTGCCGTTCAGGGCCGATTACGTCTCGCTGCTGGCGGTGGACCGCGTGGCCCTCATCATCGAGGAGCGGCGGGATCTGGACGACCTGGCGGACGTGCCGTTGTCGCGCCGGCGCTACGCCTGCCTGGCCAATTTCGTCCGCGATAACGGGCGGGAAAGACTGTTAATCGAAGAGATCGGCCTTGCTCACCCTGTGTTCGCCACTGAGTTGCCACAGCGGGACGGCATTGCTAACTCCTTCGATTGGTTAGCACAAAGCTGTTCGATGGACGAAAAGTACGGTAATGCAGTCGGCGATCTGCGCAGCCTGTACGACGAAATCCTTCCCCTGTTGAAGCGTTGAGGACGCCAATTCGTATGGGAAAACTCGGCCAAGCCTCGTCACAGGAGAAGCTTCACGCGTTCTTCCGTGAGATCGTACTCGGAGAGCCGGGCGTGGATCGCGCGCTGGCGGATCGCGTCGCGGAGCGCTGCGTCAAGCACATCGATCTGTTGCTGGCGTGGGACAGCGGCCGCAGCGAAAAGAAGGCAGCCGCGCAGGTGTCACAGCCAATCGTAGACCAACGTCCCATTGTGCCGCCGTTGCGCGCCACGCCTCCGGTGAAGCCCGTCTCCATGCGCCCGTTCGATCCTTACGCGTTCAGCGTCGTCGTCACGCTGGTGAAGAAGGGCCGCGAAGCGTTGATCGCGCGGCTTTCCGAAATCGACAGCGTCGAGGATCTACGGCAACTCGCCAACGCGCAGCATCTGGGCGTCGACCCGCATCTGGCGCGGCCCGACGAAGTGCGTCAGGCCATCGTGCACGGCGCCGAGAAGCGCATTGCCAGCCGCCGCGCGGCGGCTAGCTAAACTCGAAATCGCGTGTAGCGCTTCCTCGCTGAGCACAGCAATAACCGCCACGCCCGGTTCATCCCCCCCCGGACCCCCGGCCCCTCCCCGCCAGGGGGAGGGGAGACTTCGCCAAAATCAGCGGCGCTGAGAGCACCTTCGTTGGCCATCCCCAACGCATGCGAACTCCGGCGAGCGTTCTTTAGCAGCAACTGAGACATGCGGGAACATTGGCGGTGCATGTGACCCGATCAACATTCGCGCCGTGATTCCCCTCCCCTTGACAGGGAGGGGTTAGGGGTGGGGTGAAGCTCCAGGAGCGACCAATTGACGTGGAGGCCAACGCTCGCCGCGCAGTCGCGTTGGAGAACGGCAACAACCTACACGCCGGCTCATCCCGCGCGACCTTCCCAACCGCATCGCGTGCGTGTGGAGACCCCGTGCGAGACACCACCATGTTCCAGGTGGTGCCGTGAATTGTTGGGTCGCGCTGCGCTTGACCCAACCTACTTCGCCAGCACGATCGATTCCGAGCCGGCGTCCGCGGCCTGCCAGATTGAAATGGCCTGACGCGTCGCCGCCACGTCGTGGACGCGGACGAGTTGCACGCCCTGTCCGATGGAATGCAGCGCCGCCGCGACCGAGCCCGGCATGCGGTCTTGCGCATTCTCCACGTTGCACAGCTGCCCGATCAGCTTCTTGCGCGAGGCGCCCAGCAGGATCGGCACGCCCAGGCCGTGATAGAGGCTCATCGCTGACAACACCGCCACGTTGTGCTGCAGGTGCTTGCCGAAGCCGATGCCGGGATCCGCAACGAGCTTGGCCTTGGGAATCCCCGCCTTCTCGCAGGCGTTGATGCGGCTTTCGAGAAAATCGAACACGTCGAGGGCGACGTCCGAATACTGCGGGTTGTCGTTCATGGTCTTGGGATCACCCTGGGCATGCATCAGCATGACGGGCAGGCCTGACTCTGCGGCGACCTCGAGCGCACGCGGATCGTGCGTCAACGCCGAGACGTCGTTCAGCATGTCCGCTCCGGCGTCGGCGGCGCGGCGCATCACCTCCGCCTTGCGGGTGTCGATGGAAATGCGCGCGTCGGTCTTGGCGCGCAAGCCTTCGAGCACGGGGAGCACGCGGCGCAACTCCTCCTCGAGCGGTACGGGATCGGAGCCGGGTCGCGTGGACTCGCCGCCGATATCCAGGATGTCGGCGCCCTCCTCCACCAGCCGCAAGCCGTGATCGATCGCCGCCTGCGCGCCGAGGAAGCTGCCGCCATCGGAGAAGCTGTCGGGCGTGACATTGACGATGCCCATGATGCGCGGCTTCTCCAGCGCCATGGTGGCAAGTCGCGCGCGGGGAGCGCGAATGTTCTCCAGCAGGTCGGAGGCGGCAAGCGTGTGGCGGCCCCAGTCGCGCTCGAACAGGTCGCCCAGGCCGATTACACGGCGGGACACGCCCTTGCCATGGCGTTCGATAACCTCCAGCGCGGCAAAGCACAGCGGACCGCCGGTGAGCGGCAGACCGCCCCATACATCGGCGCTGAGCGCTTCGTGCACGGCGGGCGGGGCGGGAGGGCGGAAGACGCCGACGGGGCGGATATAGATGGAGCGTTGCATGCGTCCGGAGGATGAGCACCTTCGACGCTAGAATTCAAATGCAAAACGCCGGCACGCATTGCTGCGGCCGGCGTTTGGCGGTGCCGGGCGCCGTCCGCATTCTGCAGACCATAGACGCACAATCTCGCCTCTGGTGAGCCACCCGATGTTCGTCGCGCATCACTGGCCTCTTTGCCTCTCCCCTGTGGGGAGAGGCCGGTAGCGATCGTCAGATCGCTGCCGGGTGAGGGGGCGCGGAGGATCGCGACGTTTGTTATCGCACGCCCGAACGGTGAAGACATTGGCCGGGTGCGGTAAGCGTGGCTTCTGCGGCGAGGTCACGGCAGTGCGGCGCCCCCTCACCCTCGGACGTGCTCCGCACGTCCTCGACCTCTCCCCATCGGGGAGAGGTAAGGGTGGCGCGAGTGGCTTACGACGGTTGCGGTTCCATGCCGCCGGTGCCGCCTTCGGGGCGGGGGCGGGCGCGGCCGGTCGTGGGAACGGCGGAGCCTGCCGGGCCCTTGGAGCCGTCGTCGTCGTCGCGGCGGACGATCTTGTCGCCGCGAAGGATCGTGGACACTTCCTCGCCGGAGAGCGTCTCGTATTCCAGCAACGCGGCGGCAACCGCGTGAAGCACGTCGAGCTTCTCGTTGAGGACGCGGCGCGCCGTCTCTTCGCCGACCGTGATGAGCGCGCGGATCTCCTCGTCGATGAGGCGTGCGGTGTCGTTGGAGATGTTCGTCGTCTGCGTCACGGAGTGACCCAGGAACACCTCCTGCTCGTTGGAATTGTAGCGCACGCGGCCGAGCGTGTCGGACATGCCCCATTCCATGATCATGGCGCGCGCCAGCTGCGTCGCCATCTGGATGTCGCCCGTGGCGCCGTTGGTCACGTTGTCCGCGCCGCCGAGAAGGATCTCGGCCTCGCGGCCACCGAACAGCACCGCCAGACGCGCCTGGCACCACTGTCGCGTGCGGCTGTGGCGATCGCCATCGGGCAAGTTCATCGTCACGCCCAGCGCACGGCCGCGCGGAATGATGGTGACCTTGTGCAGCGGATCGTAGTTCACGACGAGGCCGACGATGGCGTGGCCCGCCTCGTGATACGCCGTGTTGCGCTTCTCTTCCTCGCTCATGACCAGGGAGCGGCGTTCCGCACCCATCATCACCTTGTCCTTCGCATCCTCGAACTCGGGCTGCGTGACGAGGCGCTTGTTGCGGCGGGCAGCCAGCAGCGCCGCCTCGTTGACGAGGTTGGCGAGGTCGGCACCGGAGAAACCGGGCGTGCCGCGCGCGATGACCTTGGGA
>JAKAXS010000249.1 GCA_021816505.1 Pseudomonadota bacterium | reverse complement strand
GGTGGTTGATCATCGCGTTGAACAGGGTCGGAACGCCGGGCATCAGCGTTGGCTTCGTTTTGTTGATCAGCTTCAAGGCATCATCCAGAACGAAGCGTGGCATGATGATGATTTCGGCGGCCTTCGCGATGCCGACGTTCATGACGACCGTCATGGCAAAGACGTGGAAGAAGGGCAGAACGCCCAGCATTCGCTCGCGGCCGTATTGCAGTTCCGGAGCCCACGCGATCGTTTGAAGCGCGTTGATGTAGGCATTTCCATGCGTCAACATGGCACCCTTCGGCGTGCCGGTTGTGCCGCCGGTGTATTGCAGCACGGCGACGTCGTTCACCGGGTCGATCGAGACCGGCGCGCGCTCGCCTTTGACGGAGAGCAGCTTACCTTCGAGAACGATCTTGTCGCGCTGCTTGGATGCCGTTGGGCGCGCCAGATCGCGGCTCTTCACAAGCTTGAAAAGCACGGACTTGGCGCCGGGCAAGAGAGCCGGAAACGAGCACACCACGGCCTTGTTCAGCACGCCGCTCTCCAACAGGCCTTCTACCTTGTCGAACAAGAGCTTGAGGTCCAGCGTGACCATGATCTCGGTCTGGCTGTCCTGGACCTGAAACGTCAGTTCTTCCAGCGTATAGAGCGGGTTGTAATTGACAACGACGCCGCCGGCTTTGAGGATCGCGAAGTAATAGATGATGAACGTCGGACAATTCGGTAGAAACAAGCCGACTTTCGTGCCCTTCTGGACGCCGATTTTTTGCAGGCCCGCAGCAACCTGCTCCGAGGCGCGATGGATTTCCGCATACGTCAGCTTACGACCGAGAAAGTTCGTGCAGGTCAGCGCCCCGCTCTTGCGGGCCGCGGCATCGAGTAGCTCAAAAAGAGGCTCGGCCTTGAATGTTTGATTCCGCACCACATTCTTCGGGTAGTGGCGCATCCAGGGCTTGTCGGACTGGGCATCTGCAACGCCGAGAGTCTGCATGTTCATTAACGACCTCCCTGAGCCTCGTTTTTGGCCGGCTGGTACGCGCAACTGACGACCATTGGCGGCGCTTTGCCGCGGAAGCATTCAACACGCTTTTGCTCTGCATGACCAGAGCGGCTTCCCCTAATGGGCAGCTTTCTTGTTACTCGTGGAACGGCAAAAACCTACGGGTGAACGTAAGTAGATGGAGAACGCTTTCACTAGCGAACCACACGGCCCGTCGGCTGGACTTGCGGTCGGTTTAAGTATATGGGACGCCTCAGCTTGTGGACCTCAAGGCCCTGACCTAGTTAGAAGCGAAGTAAACGCACGTCCTGCAAGAGGGCAGTAGCAGGAGTTGGAGAGAACAATGGACGAAGTCGCGACCAAGATCATCGAGATACTCAAGAAGCACATGAAAGAGCCGCGGGATGACATCAGCCTGCAGACCGCTCTGACGGATCTTAAGATCGAGTCTCTCGACCTTGCGATGATTGTGTTCGACATCGAAGATACCTTCGGTATCGAAATTCCCTACAACGCGAACGAAGATGTCGAAGACTTCAAGACGGTCGGCTCGGTTGTTGATCGCGTGAAGTCTCTGATGGCTGAAGGCCCGGCTGCGGCAAAGGCCTAAGCTTCTATCGAAGTCCGCGAGCCGGCGGCTCCCCGATACTGGGATGCAGCCGCCGTGATCGCTCAGCGGCACACCAGGACGAGATGTAATGGCAAAACCGAACGGCGCGCGCCGAGTGGTCGTGACGGGAATGGGTGTTGTTTCGCCCATCGGCACGACAGTGGACGAATTCTGGGCCGGCATGCGGGCCAGCAAGTCGGGCGTGGGTCCGATCGAGGGTTTTCCTCCTGAAGATCTGAAGGTGCTGATCGCGGCTCAGATCAAGGGCTGGGATCACCGCTCCCGGTTGCGTCACTTCCAGCGCGACAAGATCATCATGCACGCGGACCGCTACTCGTGGTTCGCCGCCGCCGCCGCGGACGAGGCCGTGAAGATGGCCGGCCTCAACGTCCCGTTCGACGAGCCGTATCGCGCGGCCTGCATCATCGGATCGGGTGCCGGCGGCCTCGTGACGTTCGAGAAGGCCTATCGCGATCTGTTCATCGAGAACAAGCGCGCAACCCATCCGCTGACGCTGCTGCGCATCATCGGTTCGTCGGCGGCTGCACACGTCGGTATCGAGTTCGGCATTCGCGGCCCGACGTTCGCGACCTGCTCGGCTTGCTCGACGGCGACGCATGCGATCGGCGTGGGCCGCGACTACATCCAGCACGGCATGGTGGATGTGGCCGTGGTGGGCGCCTCGGAATCGGTCATCAACTACGGCACGATGAAAGCGTGGCAGGCACTGCACGTGCTGTCGCCGGAAGGCATCTTCCCGTTCTCCAAGAAGCGCAACGGCACCGTGCTGGGCGAAGGCGCCGGCATCCTCGTGCTGGAAGAGCTGGAGCACGCGAAGGCCCGCGGCGCCAGGATCCTTTGCGAACTCGCCGGGTACGGCATGACGTCGGACGCCAAGGACATGGTCAATCCGGGCATCGAAGGTCCACGCGAAGCGATGCGTCTGGCGCTCGACGAAGCCGGCGTGCCGGGAACCGAGATCCAGTATCTCAACGCCCATGGCACGGCGACCGCGATCAACGACGAGAACGAGACCAACGCGATCAAGGAACTCTACGGCAAGCACGCCTACAAGCTGGCCATCTCCTCGACCAAGTCGATGCACGGGCACCCGCTCGGCGCCGGCGGCGGCCTGGAAGCCGTGGCCTGTATCAAGGCGATGCAGGAGAACTGGGTGCCGCCCACGATCGGTCTCGACGATCCCGATCCGAAGTGCGACCTCGACTACGTGCCGAACGTAGGCCGCGACCTGCAGGTCACCTACACGATGTCGAACTCGTTTGCGTTCGGCGGCCTCAACACGTCTCTGGTGTTCGGCCCGGCGCCGGCCTAATCGCCGTTTCTCACGTCGTGAATTCCAGACGGCCGGGTAGCTCCCGGCCGTTTGCTTTTAGACGCTCTTGCGCTCCACAGCCGGTTGCTGTCCACTCCAGCGATGCCGACCAACATCCTGCGAAACCGCGGAATCAAGGTGTCCGCGAAGGACGCACGCAGCGTGCCTAAGTCCAGCGCGACGCGGCAGGTCGACATCAAGCTCGGTAAGGTGGCGATCGCGGCAACTCTGCTGGACACGCCGACCGCAGACCGCATCTGGGCCGCGCTACCGCTTCATTCGACTGTTGAGACATGGGGTGCGGCACTCCATTTCGAGGTGCCGGTCGAGTCCGGTCGCGGACCCGGCGCCGTCATCAAGGCGCAACGCGGCCATTTGTACTTCTGGAGCGATGAGGATCGCGTGATCGTCGCGTTCGGTGCGACGCCGCTATCACGTCCAGGAGAGATGCGCTTGCCTGTTCCATGCAACGCGTGGGCCGTGACCGAAGACGACCTGGCACCGCTTTCAACGATCAGGCCCGGTACGAAAGTCAGCGTATCGCGACGTTGAGAAAACTGATCAGGGAATGGTGGAGATGAGAACCGTAGGTTCGAACCAAAACCATCGCGCGTAGGTTGGCGCAGCGGCTACGCGCAAACGAGAAAGGTGGAGATGAGAACCGTGGGTTCGAACCGAAATCACGCGCCAGGGTTGGCGTGGCGGCTGCGCGCAAAAGAAAATTGGTGGGCCCGCCAGGATTCGAACCTGGAACCAGACGGTTATGAGCCGTCAGCTCTAACCATTGAGCTACGGGCCCGCATGCCTTGCGGGCCCGTCTCTATAACAGACTTCGATTGGATTGAAAGTCGTCCCGCGTGAGCGGCGAAGGCGATTATTTCACCTCGGCGGGGGCCTCGATCTTGATGTCGGCCGGGTAGGTATAGACCTCTTTGAAGATCGGCTTGTCGAGCTTGTCCTTGCGGGCCAGAACGCCACGCTCCGGCAGGCCATCGGCGCTGACGTACATGATGCGCTTGGCTTCGTTCTCCGGCATCGTCGGACCGCCGGGGCTCACGTCCTTCGGCTTCTCTTCCTTGCCTTCGTAAGCGGTGACCTCGCGGCCCTCGACGGTCTGCTTGCCCAGGCAGTCCCAGCGGCCGAAGGTTTCGGGCTCGGAATTGGCGGCCGTGTTCAGCCGCGACTCGATGAGCTGCTTCACCTCGTCGGGGGCCAGTGGCTCCCAGCCTTCGCCGGTGTTGCGCCAGCCCTTGCTTTCGATGATCACGGTCTCGACCGGTTTGGGGTCGGTCGCCAGCGTCACCGATTGGCGAAAGCGGTCGGGCAGCAGATACTCTTCCTGCAGCTTCACCGGACCGGCGTCCGTGATCATGTCGGCATCCATGCGGAACTTGCCGACCTTGCGCTGCTTGTCGACCGCGGCCACGGCCTCGGCCTGGCACTTCAGTTCAGCCTCGGTCGGAGGCGCGGGTGGCTGGGGTGCCGCTGCCGCCGGCTTGCCGGCGGCCGGCGGTGCGGCCTGAGGCGTTTGGGATGCGTCTGGCGCGGCTCCAGCCAAAGCCGGCACGGCGATTGCCAGGCCTGCCAAAGCGGCGATGATCTTTGCTTGCATTAGGCTTCTCCTCGCGGGCGACGGCCGGCTTACCGGCGTTTTTGCGCGGATGGCCAAGCTCTTACCGGCTTCATATGTGTCGGCCGGGCGGCTGGCAAGTGACCGATGCGTAATTCGACGGCGCTATCGTGCCGACTTGGTCACACGCATGGCGTCGACGAAGCGGTCGAAGAGATAATGGCTGTCCTGCGGGCCGGGCGACGCTTCCGGGTGATACTGCACCGAGAAGACGGGCTTACCCTTGAGCCGCAGACCGCAATTCGATCCGTCGAACAGCGAGACGTGCGTCTCCTCGACCTCGGCCGGCAGCGTGGCGCGATCGACGGCGAAGCCGTGGTTCATGGACGTGATCTCCACCTTGCCGGTGGTGTGGTCTTTCACGGGGTGGTTCGCACCGTGGTGGCCCTGGTGCATTTTCGCGGTCGTGGCACCAAGAGCGAGCCCAAGCATCTGGTGGCCGAGGCAGATGCCGAACATCGGCAAGCCGGTTTCG
>JAKAXS010000248.1 GCA_021816505.1 Pseudomonadota bacterium | reverse complement strand
TCACACGTCGAGGTCGGCCGCGACACCCCCAGCTTCGAGCACGGCCTGCGGCAGGCGATGCGGCAGGCGCCGGACGTGATCCTCGTCGGCGAGCTCCGCGACGCCGAGAGCGTGCAGATGGCCCTCCGCGCGGCCGACACCGGCCACCACGCCAGCAGCGCGCGGCCGAAGTAAAGCGCCGCCCCGGTTATCCTGTGCACGAGCGACATCATCATGTTGATCAGCGGCGAGTAGATCTGCAAATGCGGTGAAAGCGGCCGGGCTGCCCGCGCGCCCCGCCCCAAGGTCTTGTCAGCCATAGTGGTTCCCGTACTTCCCAATCGGCATATGGCTTCTCTTAGCGCGCATCGCCGACCCGGGCAATCGCACCAAAGCACGCGGGTGAGGACGGCCGGCCTCGATAGCAGACTTGGACAGAGACTTAGCGCCGCCGCCGGATCACTTCGTGAAAACGCCGCAGGCGATGCGCTTGCCGGCGTCCCCTTCAGGGTCGCTCACGTAGTTGTCGCCTTTCTCGAAGATGACGAAGGACGTGCCGTCGGCATCGAATACGCCCTCCTCCCCGCTGGCGGAGAGCGAAATCAGGGTCGTGATCAGCTCGATTTCGATTTCACCGTTTGATGGCACGATCAGGTTCGGCAGGTCGCCCGCCATTGGACCTTCTTCGTTGGCGAAGCCATGTTTGGCGCCGAGCGGATTGAGAATGCCGCCGGCCGACGCGAAATCACCCTCGCACTTGCCGGTCTCGTGGATGTGAAACCCGTGCAGCCCAGGTGGCAGGCCACTCAGTTTGACCTGGATCAGGGCCCCGCCCGTCGTGTCGGTCACGACGATGTTGCCGAGTGCCTTGCCGGCCGCGTCCTTGATTTCGACATTCGCGCGCTCGCCGGTGGCGAGAGCAGGAATTGCGCCGCCTCCCACGCCTGCCGCGGCGAGCAGGCCAGCCGAAACCCAGTGAACAAATCGCATGTCCGCGCCCGCCCGATTCCCACTACCTTGCCAGCCGTCCTGCCGGGCAAGTGCGGCGAGACTATAGCCAACTGTGCAGCACGCAGCGATCTAAAGCGCTATCCTGCGGTCACGACCGGCCGGACAAAGGAAAACCCATGCACGTTCGTCACGACGGCGCTGCCGCGGCAGCCCAAACCATAACCTTCGACGACTTTCTGAAGGTCGACATCCGCATCGGAACGATTATCGCAGCCGAGCCATATCTGGAGGCGCGCAAGCCGTCGCTGAAACTCGTGATCGATTTCGGACCGGTGATCGGTCACAAGAAGTCGTCGGCGCAGATCGCCAAACTTT
The DNA here is from genome assembly GCA_021816505.1 of Pseudomonadota bacterium. Lineage (GTDB taxonomy): Bacteria > Pseudomonadota > Alphaproteobacteria > Rhizobiales > Hyphomicrobiaceae > JAKAXS01. The sequence continues at coordinate 3,739 of JAKAXS010000248.1, read as the reverse complement.
ACGCCGCCGAGGACATCATCGGCCGCCAGGTTGCAGCCGTCGTGAACTTCCCGCCGCGCCAGATCGGCAAGTTCATGTCCGAGGTGCTGACGCTGGGTTTCCCTGACGCCGACGGCGAAGTCGTACTCGTCACGTCCGAACGCGCCGTGCCGAACGGCGGACGCCTGTTCTAGCCGGCGATCAACGCGGCAGCACGAGCCAGATATCGAGATCGAGCATCACGCCATCGGCGTACTCGCCCTTCTCGTTCTTGAGCGGGAAGTCGGCGCAGTCGCGGTTCTTGACGGCGACGAGCCGCGTGCGCAAAGCGCCCACGTCTGTGCGTCCGGGCAGTTCCGCCTTTTCGAGAATTTCAGACCAGGCATAGACAGTATCGCCGGCGAACAGCGGCGAGACGTGACGGCCGCCGTTAATGGCCGCGAGATGGAACGCGTTGCCGAGGCCGTTGAACGACAGCGCGCGGGCCAGCGAGATGCACACGCCGCCGTAGACGATGCGCTTGCCGAAGCGGCCCTTGCTCTCGGTGTGATGGTTGAAATGCACCTTGGCCGTGTTCTGGTAGAGCCGGGTCGCGAGCTGATGCTCGGCCTCCTCCAGCGTCATGCCGTCGACGTGGTCGATCTTCTCGCCCACCTCATAATCGCCCCAGCGATGCGGCGAGCCGGCGAGCGCATTGTCGTAGGCAGACGGGTTCAGGTGCGGCAGCGCGGCGCCGATCTTCGCAGGATCGACGCGGTCTTCGAGCTTCGGCACGACTGCGTCAGGTGCGGGCGCGTTCTTGTCGCGCTTCCGCACCATTACCCAGCGTGTGTACTCCAGGACGACTTCGCCCTTCTGATTGCGGCCTGTGGAGCGCACGTAGACCGTGCCGGTCTCCCTGTTGGAATTTTCCTTGAGGCCGATCACTTCCGAAACGGTCGACAGCGTGTCGCCCGGATAGACCGCCTTCAGCACGCGGCCGTTGGCATAGCCGAGGTTGGCGATGGCGTTGAGCGAGATGTCCGGGACGGTTTTGCCGAACACGAAATGGAACATCAGCAGGTCGTCGATCGGCGCCTGCGGATAGCCGATGGCCTTGGCGAAGGCATCGGAGGACTGGACGGCGAAGCGGCTGCCGTAAAGCGCGGTGTAGAGGGCGACGTCACCCTCGGTGACGGTGCGCGGCGTGGCATGCGTCAGGATCTGCCCGAACTTGAAGTCTTCGAAGTAGTTGCCGGGGTTCGTCTTTGTCGTTGCCATGCTGCGCTGTTCCTGCCCGATCCGCGAGTTTGCGGGCGATATGGCACGTTATGGTGCCCTTTGCGAGCGATGCGGTGTCGCTGCCCGGTCGAGTTAACGAACTAGAACCACTCCTCGATCTCGGTGACGGCGTTGGCGATCGAGACGGTGCGCTTGGCCATGACGAGGTGGAGGCGTTCGACCATTCGGCCGTCGACGGTGATGACGCCCTTCATGGCGTTCTCCGGCCGGTCGAAGGCGGAGATGATCTTGCGCGACCAGACGACTTCCTCGTCCGTCGGCGAGAAGATCTCGTTGCAGGGCGCCACCTGCGAGGGATGGATCAACGTCTTGCCGTCCATGCCGAGCGTACGTCCGTGCTCGCATTCCGCGCGGAAACCAGCCTCGTCCTTGAAGTCGTTGTAGACGCCGTCGATGACGTCGAGCCCGTATGAGCGGGCAGCCAGGATGGTCATGGCGAGCCAGGGCACCACGGCGAAACGATCTTTCACCGCGCGCGCCCGCGATTCCTTCAGCAGATCGTTCGTGCCCATCACGAGGCAGGTCAGGCGGTTTTCCGGGTCGGCACCGCACGCGGCGATGGCGCCGGCATGCAGGATCGACTGCGGCGTCTCCATCATGGCCCAAAGCTTGGTTTTCTCTGGCGCGTTGACCGACTTCAGGATCTTGGCCGCGCTGATGATATCGCCGGGATGGGCGACCTTGGCGATCAGGATCGCATCGGGTGCGGCTTCGGCCGCGGCCAGGATGTCGCCCGTCCCCCACGCGGTTTCGAGCGCGTTCGGCCGGATGACGACCTCGCGCCGTCCGTAGCCGCCGTCCTTCACCGCCTTGCAGACTTTGCCGCGCGCATCGACCTTGGCATCCGGCGCGACGGAATCCTCAAGGTCGAGAATGACCGAATCCGCGGGCAGCGATTTTGCTTTTTCCAGAGCGCGTTCGTTGGCGCCCGGCATATATAGGACGCTGCGGCGCGGCCGAACCTGCATACCTTCTCTCCCGGCTTGGTGCGGTGCAACATTAGCGGGTGCGCGTCATAAATCAACGTGACGAACGTCGAAAGCCGGGATTAATCGAGAGGTAAGAACTTTGCCGGTGCGAGCAGCGCGATGCCCCTGATCCTGGCCATTTCCTCCTGGGTGGCGCGCGGCCATGTGGGGCTATCGGCCGCGATTCCCGTGCTGCAGGCTGGGGGTTGCGAAGCGCTCTCCTTTCCCACGGTTATCCTGTCGAACCACCCTGGACACGCCGCGTGTGCCGGAAGCCGCGTCGCCGTCGATCATCTGCAAGCGATGCTCGACGCGCTCGACCAGAACGGGTGGCTCTCGGACGTCGACGCGATCCTGACCGGCTATTTTCCCAGTCCCGAGCATGTTGCGTTTGCCGCCTCGGCCATACAGCGCGTGCGCAAGCTGAACCCCCGCGTCCAGGTCTGGTGCGACCCCGTAATCGGCGACGATCCCCGCGGCCTCTACGTGCCGAACGACGTGGCAGAGGTCGTTCGCGACCGGCTGCTTCCGCTCAGTGACTGCATCACGCCGAACCGCTTCGAGCTGCAGTGGCTTTCGGGCCGGGCGGTGACCAATCAAGCGGACGCGGTCGATGCCGCCCGCGCGCTCGGTGCGTCTTTGACGCTGGTGACGTCGGTACCCGCGGGGGAAGGCGTGATAGCCAATGTCGCGGTCACGCCGACGGAGGCCTGGTCAACCACGTCCGCGCTACGTAACGCCGTGCCTCATGGCACCGGTGACGCCTTGGCAGCCGCCTTCCTGGCCGCGCGAAGCGCAGGCCGCCCGGTGCCCGAGGCGCTGGGGGCCGCCAGCGGAGCGATCGACACGATCGTCGCCGCCAGCCTCGGCCGGGACGAGCTGCAACTGGTGCAGGCGCGCGATGCCTGGACGACCGCACCGCCTGCCGCAGTGTCGCCCCTCACCGCGCCGTGTTGACCATCTGCAGCATTTGCCGCATGCAGCGGCTTGGTTCGCGATATGGCTTTCATTGATCGGAACTGGGCGGAGTACGAGGCTTGAACGGACGACTGCGCGGCGCATTGGACTTCATCAAGCACGAGGCGGCCGGAGCGTCGTTTCTGCTCGTGGCCACGCTCGTCGCGCTCGCGCTCGCCAATTCGCCGCTCGCCCAGGCCTACGACAGCCTGATCCACACGCCGATGAGTATTCGCGTCGGCTCCGTCGGCCTCGACAAGACGCTGCTGCACTGGGTCAACGACGGCCTGATGGCGATTTTTTTTCTGCTCGTCGGCCTGGAGATCAAGCGCGAGTTCCTCGCCGGCGAACTGTCGTCGACGGCACAGGCCTCCATGCCGTTCATCGCGGCACTGGGCGGCATGGTGGTGCCGGGGCTGATCTACTTCGGCATCAACGCCGACAATGCCTACGCGCTGCGGGGCTGGGCCATTCCCACCGCCACGGACATCGCCTTCGCGGTCGGCGTCATGTCGCTGCTGGGGTCGCGCGTGCCGGCTGCGCTGAAGGTGTTT
>JAKAXS010000247.1 GCA_021816505.1 Pseudomonadota bacterium | reverse complement strand
GCCGCCATATTGAGAAATACTATGGCACCACGGAGACTGGCTGCTTTCCGGAGCGTCTGAAGCCCATCAACATCAAGGCCGACGTCGACCGGGCCGGGGCGTTTCCACCCATTGCCGACATCAACCTCGAAATCCGTCGCCTAAACCTCGCCTCGTATGCCCCACTGCGCTACGTGCTCCCGCACAAGCAGGAGGCTTACGATCGCAAGTACAGCACGCAAGTGAAGGGCGGTACCGGCTTCTTCCGTCAGGTGGACCGAGAGGAGAGCCTGATCCATCTGTTGCGTGTCAACGTACTCAAGCGCATGGAGAGCGCAGTCCCGTCCTTCGCGCTCACCATGCAGCGCCAGCTCCGCGACGTCGAAGCTACGCTTGCGCGCATAGAGGCGCAGGCAGAAGAGCTAGAAGAGCTAGAGATCGAGAACCTGGATCTCGATGATCCTGCCTTCGAGAGCCTGGTTGTAGGCCGCAAGGTCAAGGTGCTGCTCAGGGATGTGGATCTCGTGCGCTGGAGGCAGGACCTGATCGAGGATCGCAATCGGCTCGCCACGCTCGTCTACGCAGCCCAGCAGGTGGATGCGGCTCGCGACGCCAAGCTCATCGCGCTGAGCGAGGTGATCGCGCACAAATGCCGCCACCCGATCAATCCCGGCAACCGCAAGGTGATCGTCTTTACCGCCTTTGCCGACACGGCACGGTACCTATACGAGCAGCTTGCCCCGTGGGCCAAGACCTCACTGGGTTTGGAATCGGCGCTGGTCACCGGCGCGGGCAGCAACCAGACCACGCTGCCCCGCCTGCGCAGGGACCTCGCGTCAATCCTCACCGCCTTCGCCCCACGCGCGAAGGAGCGGCCCGAGGACCTTGCCGGAGAGGGCGATCTCGATCTGCTCATCGCCACCGACTGCATCTCCGAGGGTCAGAACCTGCAGGACTGCGACTGGCTCATCAACTACGACATCCACTGGAACCCGGTTCGCATCATCCAGCGCTTCGGTCGCATCGACCGCCTCGGCTCGTCCAACGATCGCATCCAGCTCGTCAACTTCTGGCCCAACATGCAACTGGAGGAGTACATCAACCTGGAGCAGCGCGTCAGCGGCCGCATGGTGCTGCTCGACATTTCTGCCACGGGCGAAGAGAACCTGATCGAGCAACAGTCCGGAAATCCGATGAACGACCTCGAATACCGTCGTAAGCAGTTGCTCAAGCTGCAAGACGCGGTCATAGACCTGGAAGACCTCTCAACCGGTGTCTCCATCGCGGACCTCACGCTTAATGACTTTCGCATCGATCTTGCCGAGTACCTTCGCGCGCACCCCGGCGTGCTGGAAAACTTACCCCTCGGCATGATGGCGGTTACCACAACCACTGAAGCGGAGATTCCGCCGGGCATCATCTTTTGCCTCCGAGCCGAGGGCGCGGGCGCTGTGCGTGCGTTCGAGCCTGGCTACCCGCTCGCGCCATACTATCTCGCGCACGTGGGCGACGACCGTGCCGTGCTGCTGCCGTTTACGCAGGCTAAGCAGATCCTCGATCGGCTCAAGCGCGTGTGCATAGGCCGCGACCTTCCCGACGCCGAGGCTTGCGCCCGCTTCGACAAGGCAACTAAGCGGGGTGAAGACATGCGCTACGCTCGGCGCCTTCTGGCTGCCGCGGTCGGGTCGGTGGTGGGCAAGACGGAGGAGCGCGCAGTAGCGAGCCTGTTCACGCCGGGCGGCACGCACGCGCTTGCTGGAGAGTTCGCAGGGATCGACGACTTCGAAATAATGGCGTTGCTTGTGATACTTGCAGATGCCGGATCATCCATATCGGCGAGTGAGGGAGAGGAGACGTGAGCTTCCGTACCGCGGAACCAGCGCTAAAAGACGTTCTGGACGGCATTGCAGCTGGACAGATTCAACTGCCGGACTTCCAGCGCGGTTGGGTCTGGGACGACAACCACATCAGCTCGCTGATCGCAAGCCTCTCGCTGTCGTATCCCATCGGAGCAGTCATGTTCCTGGAGGCGGGTGGGGTTCCGTTCAAGCCGCGACTATTTGCAGGTGTCCAACTACAGCCGCTCCCTAATCCGAAGACGCTGGTCCTTGATGGCCAGCAGCGCCTGACCTCGATGTATATGGCCCTTCGCAGCGGGCAACCAGTACCGACCCGCACGGAGAAGGGTGCTGACATACTGCGGTTGTACTTCCTGGACATGGCAAAGTGCCTGAATCCGGACGCTGACCGCGAGGAGGCCGTTATCTCGGTGCCCGAGACGCTGCAGGTGACGTCAGATTTTGGCCGTAAAGTTGACCTGGACGTAAGTACACCGGTACTGCAGTACGATCAACGACTCTTCCCGGTCGCGCTGCTGTTTGATATCCAGGGCTTCATGGCTTGGGAGAGTGGATTTAGTGCCCATTATCAATTCGCGCCTGAGGCCATGCAGTTCATGCAGAAGTTCCGCAACGAGATATGGTTGCGGTTCCAGCAGTTCAAGGTCCCAGCAATAGAGTTGACCCAGGACACGCCTCGAGAGGCCGTGTGCCAGGTGTTCGAGAAGGTCAACACCGGCGGTGTGACCCTCACGGTGTTCGAGCTGATGACTGCTACCTTCGCTGCCGACGAGTTCAATCTTCGAGAAGACTGGGACGGCCGCCGCGAGCGTCTGACCGCGAAGCACGACGTTCTGGAGGCGGTGGACGGTACGAGTTTCCTGACCGCCGTTACTCTCCTGGCTAGCTATCGGCGCCATCTGACCTACAAGACAGCGGTGAGCTGCAAGCGCGTCGATGTATTGAAGCTCAGTTTGGGCGACTTCAAGGCGTTGGAGGCCGTGGTGGAGCAGGGGTTCAGGCGGGCGGCAGAACTCTTGGCCGAAGAGAAGATTTTTGATGAGCGCAGCCTGCCCTATGCCACGCAACTCATACCCTTGGCTGCTATCTGCGCGCAGTTGGATGACCGCACCACACTGCACGGGGTTAAGCGGAGCCTATTGCGATGGTACTGGAGTGGCGTGCTCGGAGAGCTGTACGGCGGTGCCAATGAGACGCGCTTTGCCATGGACATGCAGGATGTCGTCGCATGGATCGACGGCGGTATCGAGCCCCGCACCGTGCGCGATGCCAATTTTGCCCCTTCTCGCTTGCTGTCTCTTCAGAGTCGCTTGGCAGCTGCTTACAAGGGGCTGGCTGCCCTTCTGATGAAGCACGGCGGACGCGACTTTGTCAGCGGGACGCCTATCGACATCAATACGTACTTCAATAACGCGATCGATATCCATCACATATTCCCGCGTGCCTGGTGTGAGAAGCAGAAGCTCCCCAGGGATAAGTGGAACAGCGTGGTGAACAAGGCGCCGCTTGCCGCCTCGACCAATCGCTTTATTAGCGGTGATGCACCCACTGTATACCTGGGGCGAATCCAGAAGTCCAAGCAGGTGCCTCCGGCTGACCTGGACGAGTTCCTCAGATCTCACCTCATCCCGGTTCCCGCCCTCAGGTCCGATGATTTTGACGCCTTCATCCGCTTACGTGCTGCGTCGTTGCTGACCCTGATAGAGCAGGCTACCGGCAAGGCTGTGTCCGGCCTCGACAGCGAAGACACCATTAAGGCGTTTGGGGCTCCGTTAACGCCATGACATCAGCCCGCGGCTTGCTCATCGATGACGTGATTGGTGCCCTAGAGTTGCCACCCAAAGCACGGGTGGACCGCCGCGTGCCCAAGACGTTGCTGGTGGAGCACGGCGCGCCCGCGGCCGCGGACAAGCGGCGCATCAACGAAGGCATCGAGGAGGTCCGGTGGGTCGCGACTCTGAAGCCCACCACTGCAGCCGTTCCGATTTTCATCGATGACCTTCGAGAATACCTGGAGATCGCGGTGCTGAGGGTTTCGCTGCGGGCCGAGGCCAGGACGGAGCGGCTGTCGGAGTTGATTCACCGAGCGGTGCCCTACCCAGTGTTCCTGCTCGCGGCCGAGGGCACACATGTGATGCTCTCGCTGGCCCACAAGCGCAGATCTCAGGGGCAGGCAAGGGCCACGGTGCTTGATGGCGAACCAGTGGCAGTTCTACTGATGGATTCGAAGCCCGACGAGCTGTACGCGTCGTTCCGCGAAGCGGTCTCATTGGCACGCCAGCCACACGACGACCTGTACCGGCTCTACCAAGGGTGGATGGACACGCTGCTGGCGCTACTGGCCGCGCGGGTGACGGGCCGGTTCGTACTGGCTAGCTCTCCTGATCAGGCTGCAACGAGGCGAGAGGCGCTGCGGGAGTGCGCCCGGCTCGGTACCGAGATCGCCCGTTTGCGGGCAGTTGCCGCGAACGAAAAGCAAGTGCCGAAGCGGGTAGAAATGAATCTGGAACTGAAGCGTGTGGAGGCCGCTCGGGCAGCCGCGCTCGAAAGACTATGAAGAACGAGGACCCGATGAAGAAGTTGACCGCCGCCGACCCCGAAACCCACAGCCCAAATCTCGTCGCGGAGAATTTTGCGCAACTCAAGGCACTGTTTCCCGAGGTAGTTACCGAGGGGCCGAACGGCGCCGCCGTGAATGTGGATGTGCTTAAAGCTCTGGTGGGCGACAAGACCGTCACGGACGCCGACGAGAAATACGGCCTCAACTGGCACGGCAAGCGCCGAGCCCGGCAGCTTGCGCTCACGCCTTCCACCGGTACGCTGCGCCCCTGCCCTGAAGACAGCGTTAACTGGGACACGACGCAGAACCTGATGATCGAGGGCGACAACCTGGAGGTGCTTAAGCTCCTGCAGAAGAGCTACGCTGGAAAGGTGAAGCTCATTTACATCGACCCGCCGTACAACACCGGAAAGGACTTCGTCTATCCCGACGATTTCAAGGACAACATTAAGAACTACCTGCAGTTGACGGGGCAGGTTGAGGGCGGACGGAAGATCAGCAGCAATACTGAAGCCAGTGGACGGTTTCACACGGCCTGGCTGAACATGATGTATCCGCGGTTGAGGGTCGCGCGGGCTCTGCTCAAGCAAACGGGCGCAATCTTCATTTCGATTGACGACAATGAGCTGTCCAATTTGAAATCTCTTTG
>JAKAXS010000246.1 GCA_021816505.1 Pseudomonadota bacterium | reverse complement strand
GGGGCGAGCCTGGATGACGCGTAGGTTGGGTCGAGCCCTCTTGTGAGACCCAACACGTTCTAGGTGGTGCCGTGGATTGTTGGGTCGCGCTACGCTTGACCCAACCTACGGGGCGAACCTAGATGACGCGGCGTAGGTTGGGTCGAGCCCCCTTGTGAGACCCAACGCGTTCTAGGTGGTGCCGTGAATTGTTGGGTCGCGCTACGCTTGACCCAACCTACGGGGCGAGCCTGGATGACGCGGCGTAGGTTGGGTCGAGCCCCCTTGTGAGACCCAACACGTTCTAGGTGGTGCCGTGAATTGTTGGGTCGCGCTACGCTTGACCCAACCTACAGGGCGAGCCTAGGTGACGCGCCGATGCAGCCAACTAGCGTTCGCTTTTTCATGGGGAGCGCGTGACGTTGCTGGAGAGCCACCAAAGGTAAGTCGCCAACGCGAAGACGATGGCGGCGCCGCCTTGGTGGGCGAGGCCGAGGTGAAGGGGGACGGCGGCGAGAAGCGTCCAGATGCCGATCGCGGCCTGCGCGACGATGGCGGCCAGCAGGATCGCGGCTGACGTGACGATGCGGCGGTCCGCCGCCATGCGCACCAGGAGCACGAGATTGACGACGGCGAACGCGAGGACGACGTACGCCATCAGGCGATGATTGAACTGCGTCAGCGTGATGCTCTCGAAGAAGTTCGCCCACCACGGCGTGTGTGCGAACAGGCCCGGCGGGATGAGGTCGCCGTTCATGTCGGGCCAGGTGTTGTAGGCCAGACCCGCCTTGAGACCGGCGACGAAGGCGCCGAGCACGACCTGCACGAAGACGAAGCCCGCCATGTGACCGGCGAGCACGCGCTGCGCCTTGGTCGCGACCGGCCGCTGATGGGGAGAGAGGCTGAGAGCCAGCCAGACCAGCGCCGCGAGAATGAGAAACGCGACGCTCAGATGCAGCGCGAGGCGATACTGGCTGACGTCGACGCGGTCGACGAGGCCGGAGCTGACCATGTACCAGCCGATGCCGCCCTGCACCGCGCCCAGCGCGAGCACGAGGGCGAGCTTCTTTGCGAACCCGTCACGCAGGCGGCCGGTTGCCCAGAAGAATGCGAACGGCAGCGCGAACGCGAGCCCAATGAAGCGGCCGAGGAACCGGTGCGCCCACTCCCACCAAAAGATGCTCTTGAAGGCCTCGAGCGACATGCCCTTGTTGACGATGTGATACTCGGGGATCTGCTTGTACTTCGTGAACGCGTCATGCCAGTCGGCGTCGGACAGCGGAGGAATGGCGCCCATGATCGGCTTCCACTCCGTGATGGACAGGCCGCTGTCGGTCAGGCGCGTCGCGCCGCCGACCACGATCATGGCGAACACCAAGGCGGCCACGCACCAGAGCCAGAGGCGCACCGCGAAGTCCGCGTCGTGCTGCGCCGGGCGTGCCAGCGTATCCTGCGTCAATGATGCCATGTGAGGTCCCGTACTTTGGCGCTTGGGGGTGTGATAAGCACGTTCCGGCGACCAGGCAAATGCGCCGAGACGGCGCGGTGGCGCGCGCGACCCACGAGTCGCGCGACCACAACAAACGACAAGGTTAAGGCAGACGCTCATGTCGATGCGCACCCGCAAGCTGATCGGCGCCGTGCTGCTGTTGCTGTTTCTCTCAGCTTATGCGCTCGCCGCCATGCTCGTGGCGGTGACTCTGCAGGTGAACGGCTCCAAGCTGGCAGAGGTCGTCTACTACGTCGTGGCCGGTCTTCTGTGGGTGGTGCCCGCGGCCTGGCTGATCAAATGGATGCAGAAGCCCGACCCGACGCCCTGAGAGAACGGGGCTCCGCGCCCTGCGGCGTGCGTCAGCCCTCGGGCCGGCGGCGCAGCGCGATGCGGTAAGCGGCAAGTCCGCCGCCGAACGCCATCGCCAACGTCAGCACGCCGCTGCCAAAGCCGATGCCCGATATAGGTGCGGCCACCTGCGCCGGCACGACGATGGCCGGCGGAGCGGCCGGTACGTTTGCTGCAGCGGCCTGGGCTTCCAGGTCTTGCTGTTGCGCCAGCAGCCCCTGCAGGGCTTCGCGACGCGCGTCCAAATCGGTCTGAAGGCTCTGTGTCGATGCCAGCACGACATCCTTGTGCTCGGACTTGCCCTTCAGCCCTTTCAGTTTCCGGCGCAGGTCCGCCTCGCGCGCTTTTGCAGCTTCCGCGATCGTTTCCTGCCGCTCGGCCACCTGAACAGTTTGCGCGGCGATCTGATGGTCGACGCTGGAGAGATCCCTCGCCAATTCCTGCAGGCGCGGATGATGTGGCGGAAGCGTCTTCGACGTTCGCGTCAGCATGTCCTGAATGCTCGCGCGGCTTTGCGTGAGCTGCCGTGCCAACGGCGACGACCTGGCGTCCAGAACACTCTCCGCGCGTCCCTCCGCGATGGCGGCGCGTGTGGAGGCGGCGCGCGAGTCGGCCTCGGCGCGTTCGCCCTCCGCCTGCGCCAGCGCTTCGGCAAGGCTCGCGATTTCGTCATTCGCGCTGATTTGTTGTGCCGTGGCGATCTCGACCGTGGCGCGTGCAGCCAGTTCCCGCTCGCCCTTTTCCAGGTCCGAACGGGCAGCCGCGATCTGCTCGCCGATTGCCGCCAAGTCCGGCGTCGGATCGGCCGGTAGCGGTGCTGCAAGCGATTTGACGTACAGCTCCGCGGCGCCGTTGACGACGCTGATCGCCAAGCCCGGATCGTCGGCGGCAAACTTGACCTGTACCGTCGCGCGATCTCCCTCGGATACGTCGTAGTCCTTCACGAAGCTCTCGCGGGCACGCTGCAGACGTTCGGCGGTCCGGCGCAACGGCAGCCCGTGCTCCGTATCGTCGCGCCATGATGCCAGCCAGTGGCGAAACGTTCCGCCGGTGTACTCGGGCCGCGTATCGAGTTGAAACGCCGCTACCACGCGATCCGCCAACTGTGGGGAACGAAGGGCCGCGACATGAGCCGAGTGGTCCACGGGCTCGGCCGCGAAGTCGTAGATCGCGCCGCGAACGCCATCCTGGCTCGTCGGGCTGAACAGTATCTCGGCGACGCCTTCATAACGCAGGGTGGCGGTGCCGAGTGCGAGGACAGTGAGATTGGCTATGACCAGTGCGGTGCAGAGACCCGCAACGAGGCAGGGCCGGCAAATGGGCGTACGCCCAAAGCGCAGATAGTCTTTGATCGCGGGCATGGGGCGAATGCTCAAATCAACGGATCGGAATGCCGAAAAGCAAAAGAACGAAGAGCGCGTAACCCATTATTCCGCATGCCATACATCTGTCTACGCATCTCGTTCGGTCTTCTGTGGCTAACGCCGCGCCCACCTATCCAAACTGCTTCGCTCTAAGAAAAAGTTTCTGACAATTCCGCATGTTCCGGCCGGGACAGCGCAATGGATGCTGCCCGCGTAGCTTTCCCCTAACGGAATTCGCTCGGGGATTGCAACGGCCATGACGACGATGAAAACACAGAGCTACTACATCGCAGGCGGCCCGACCGGCGTGCTGCTGCTGCATGGCCTGTGCGGCTCGCCGACCGAAATGCGCTTCGTTGCCAACGCCATGGCGCGCGCTGGACACACGGTCTACTGCCCTCAGCTCGCCGGTCACTGCGGCAGCGAAGAGGAGTTGAAGGCGTCGACCTGGCAGGACTGGTTCGCCAGCGCCGAGGCCGCCTTGGCCGAGCTGCGCAAGACATGCAGCAACGTGATCGTCGGCGGGCTCTCCACCGGCGCGCTGCTGGCCCTGAAGCTGGCCGCCGATCGCCCGGATGAGGTGCAGGGGCTCGCGCTCTTCACGCCGACGTTGTGGCTGAATGGCTTCCAGATCCCCTGGTATATGCGGTTTTTCCGGCTTGTGACCTTCAAGTCGTTCGCGCACCTGTTCCGCTTCGCCACGCCCGACGGGTTCGGCATCAAGGATGACAGGATCCGCGAGTTCATTCGCCGGGCCGCGGGAACGGGTAACGCCCCGTCCGTGCCCGTCTACACGCCCGGCGGCGCCGCGCTGGAGCGTTGGCGGCTGGCCAAGACGGTGCAGCGCCTCGTGAGCCGCATCACGCAGCCGACGATCATCATGCATCCGCGCGAGGACGATTACGCGGCGCTGAGCAACGCCTTCTATTTGCAGCGGAACCTCGGCGGCGTGGTGGACCTGGTGGTGCTGGACGACAGCTATCACCTGGTCACGATCGACCGGCAGAGGCACATCGTTGTAGAGCGGACGCTGGCCTTCATCGACCGGCTGAAGGCCTCGTTCGCGGGCGCCGAGTTGGCCGCCACCCACATTCGCCAGGCGGTTCCGGCCTAGCTGGACCGCTTCTTTTTACACGCAATTACAGACACTTGAAACTTTCCTCGGCCCTGTTCCTGCCGGAACAGCCGGAGCGGAGGGATCGGAGCAGTATGTCCTCAAGCGACGAACGGCGGCGAGCAAAGTCCACCGAAGTTGCTCCTTCGAAACCGAACCCCTGGAGACTGCCATGAACAAGTCGATCCTCACCGTGCTGGCCGCCGCCACCGCCGTCGTCGCCGCCGGTACCTCGTTCGCTCCCACCCAGGCTCAGGCCGGTGGGGTCCGCCTCGGCTTCGGCGTGCCGCTCGGCGCTTTCGTCGCGCACTCGATCGCTGAGGAAAGCTACCGGCAGGATCGTGCCAGCCGGCGCAGCTACAAGCAGCACAAGTCCTACCAGGCCGCCCGCGAAGCGCGTGCCGCCGAAAGCGCCAAGGCAAAGGCCGCCCGCCGCGCCGCGAAGGTTCGCGCCACCGAATTGGCACGCGCCGAGGCCCGCGCCGACGCCGCCGCCGCCGAGGCACGCCGGGAACTCGCCAAGCTGAACAAGGCCAAGGAAGAGGCTGCCTCCAAGCAGGAGACGGCAAGCATCACGCCGGCCGAGACGCCGAAGGCCAGCAAGGAGACGATCGCCGCGGTCACGCCGACGGCTACCGAAGAGGTGAAGGCCGTCGACGAGGTGACGACCGTATCGACGACGACGACCAGCGATACCGCTGAAAAGCCGGTGCCGCAGGCCGATCCGGAACCGGAAGACGAGCCGAAAACGTCGT
>JAKAXS010000245.1 GCA_021816505.1 Pseudomonadota bacterium | reverse complement strand
CGTCGCGATCCACCATTTTCCTCGAACAGGAATGCGACTGCCTGCTGCTCATCGTTTGTGACGCTGTCCACTACTGCGCAGCCATCATCCACAGACCGACGACAAGTGCCGGCAGCCCTACGGCTCCGAGCATTGCGAAAACCAAACCGAGTTGTGACATAGGGAGTCTCCCGCGGCTCGTGACATGTTCTGCTTAAACTCTGTCCGACGCCGAGGTTCCCTCGCTCTAAAAATTTCTATTCCGCAGCGGTGAGATTCCACTGCCCGGGCGAAGTGGCTGAGGACGGTAGCTTGCAAGCACGGATGAACTACCCGGGGGCAATATTCAGCCGGTCCATCCTCAGCCGTGTTCACCATCGATCGTAGGTCTGGACTGTCAAGCCCGTTCGGAGCCAATAGCTGCGAGTGCACACGATTTCGCCACCACGGGGAACGTTGGCGCTACCCGCGATTTCTTGCGTATGGCCTCAATCAAAATTCACAAGCTCTGCTGCGATCGGCTTTTCGCTGGCCTCTTCGCATCAGGTCGCAAATCGACCTTTCTGCAATTCGGTAAAGGCGGTCAGCTTCTCATACCGGTCTGCTTAGACCGCACCGAAGGACTTTGTCTGTCGCTGCAGCCTGCCCGCTACTGTCCATATTGTGGAGCTCCTATGGGCGATCCATCGAATGACGACCATTCGGTTCATTAACCATGCGCTCTGTTCACAGGAACAACGGGGACCCAGCATCGTTGGCCGGTATCAGCCAGCTAGGAGAATACAATGCCGGAAAGCGCAAAGAGCCTCTTCGTGGTCGGCTTGCGAAATTCCCATGCCATGGAAATTCAGGCCCGCGAGCTGATGGAACGTCAGTCAGAGCGGACCGACGACTATCCTGAGGTCAAGGCCAGGCTGACAATGCATCTGGCCGAAACCAAGGAGCAGCTCGTTCGCCTGGAGCAGATTTTTGAAAGCTGTGGCGAGAGCACGTCCACGCTGAAGGATACGGCCCAATCGATCATGGGGAACATGATGGCAATGGCCCACTCGGTGGCCGGTGACGAGATCCTCAAGAACACCTTCGCCAATAACGCCTTCGAGAACTTTGAAATAGCCGCGTATCGCTCGCTGCTCGCGATGTGCGGCGCTGCCGGCGTCGAGTCCGCGCGGCCCTTACTCGAGAAATCGCTTGAGGAGGAAGAGAAGATGGCGGCCTGGGTCGCCGAGAACGTCGAGAGCGTGACCAGACAGTACATGGCGAAGGAAGGCATAGTGGCAGCGGGTGTGTAGCGTCCCGGCGGCTTC
Source organism: Pseudomonadota bacterium (assembly GCA_021816505.1). Classification (GTDB taxonomy): domain Bacteria; phylum Pseudomonadota; class Alphaproteobacteria; order Rhizobiales; family Hyphomicrobiaceae; genus JAKAXS01. Next base: position 3,777 of record JAKAXS010000245.1, on the reverse strand, counting down.
GGCCGCCGGCATGCCTCGTCAATTATGCTCAGCAAGGGCGAGGCGGGCGGCTTCGTATGCAGTTCCAAGCCTGGAGCGCACTGAAGCATTCGCACCAGCTGCCTCCAAGAGGTGTCGGTAGCGCTGATAAACATCATTGAAATTGATACAGTCGCAGGGTCCAAACCCGAGTTCTGATCGCCAATCGTGCATGCGCGCCCCATATAGATTCGGGTTAGTGCATCACGTGCGGACAGGTTGCTACGAGATGGTGGTCACAGCTTAAAGAAGCGGTTAAAGGCTGACCGTCCGCGAGCAATTGTTAAATAGCCGGCGGCCTCAAGGAGCGCCGCCGGCGATGGTGCTATAATTGCGGGTTGGTAACCGGCTGAGCATTAGCCGGCGTCGGTTACGACCGCCCAAAGAGGGTTGGTTTAACATTTGCAAGAGGCGGAAGTGCGGGATTTCAGAAGACAACCTGCCGTGACGTGCATCGTGCGCTTGCGGCTTCCCAGAAACAAAACGCTGGAAATATTCACCTCCGCTGCGCGCGCGATGGAAATTCTTGGCGGCACCACGGTAATCCCTACCCGTTTAGTCAGCGTATTTGATCGCGAAGGACGTCAACTAACCCCTAGCGAGCTCGCCGACCTGCCGGATTAATCTAGGACGTTTCGCCGACTTTGAGTATTATCGGCCCAGTATCGCCATCGGCAGGGGATGCTCATGCGGAAGTTGAATGACGCTCAGATACGTCACGTCCTAATGAAAAGTGCGCCGGAAATGGCGCTTTCGGGATCCTATAGAAACGCCCAGGAAATCGCTTTAAAGCTGAGAAAAGATGGCATCGACGCCGGTCGATATTTCAGCGCGGACGTGTGTGTTTGGCTCGATGAGTTGTGCCAGCGGGCGCTACCAGCGACACCAGCCGAGGTGGTCTCAAACGGTTTCGGTAGGGTAATTTCCGAGGCTGAGTTACCGGGGGTGCGGAGTTCGCCCCGGGCAAAGCGAAGCCGCACTGCGACGCCCGACATATCCCAATGAGCGCGTCCGCTCCTTGTCCACTTGGCGCCTTTGATCTGCTGGGAACCGCCGCCGGCCGGCTATTGGAATCCGCGGCAATCGTTGCGTAGATCAGCGCGAATATCACGGCCAGGGGAATGCCAACTCGAGCTGGCAGAGACGTCTGCGTGAGCCCAGGTGGGCAAGCATTTACGCCGACTTACCTGAATGAAGCTGCCCGCGCAGACCGCCTTCAACGTGATGCGGAGTATTTACCATCTCGGCGCGGAACAACCAACCGCGCTCATCGTTGCGCATAGTCGGTCCCTAAGGGTTCCGCATCCCTGAACTTCAAAAGCGAGTCTCGCGATGCATTCCATCATCTATCTCGTCGGCCTCGTCGTCGTCGTTCTATTTCTCTTGAGCCTACTGGGCCTGCGTTGAGGAGACACATTATGGCAATCGAAGTCGCTGACGCCGCGGTCAAGCCGCGCTACGTTGACTGGGCTGCAGTCATTGCAGGAGCAGTACTCGCCGCTGCAATATCGTTCGTGTTGTTTACGGCGGGGGCCGCGATCGGATTATCGCTGGTCTCAGCTCGTGAAGAGTCCCACGGCACGCTCGCTGCCTACCTGGCGGCCTTCTGGGCGATCGCAGTTCCGATCGGTTCGCTGCTCGCCGGCGGATACGTCGCGGGTCGAATGCGTGCCGCTTGGACAGAAAGCGAGATCGAAGGCGACTTTAGAGACGGTGTGCATGGCGCCCTGGTCTGGGGTGTCAGCATCCTCCTTGGAGCGATGCTGGCATCGTCTGCAGCGAGCACTGCGGGGCACGTGACAGCGTCGGTTGCTTCTGGCGCCGCTAACACAACTGCTGCCGTCGCGCCTGCGATGGGAAGCCTGCTCCAAACTCAACCAGATGCGAACCGTTCCGCCTTGAGCGCTGAGCAACAGTCGCAGCTCTCGGCGATATTTCTCCGATCGGCGCGAAAGGGGTCTATCAGCGACTCAGACCGTGCTTACCTCAACTCGACGGTTGCTCAAGCGACCGGCATCCCACCAGCTGAAGCTGAGAAGCGCGTTGCCGACGCATACAACGCAACGGTGGAAGCCGTCGAAACGACAAGAAAGGCGACAGTTGCCGCCGGGCTGATCACCGCAACCGGTCTTCTTATTGGTCTCGTCGCAGCATGGTACGCGGCGCAGCGCGGTGGCAATCATCGCGACACTAATAGGCCAGCACGCTTTTCAACCAACAGGGTCTCCAGCCTGCCTTGAGTCGCCCACTAGACGATATACGCCATCGGCCAACCGGTGGCGTATGAAGCCATTCGCTCGGCGCGCTGCTTGCGGGTGGAGGCTTTCAACCCCGCATCCTCTTCCGCAGCCGCTCCTCAAGAGATCCAGCTTCAGGCGTGGTGTCCGCCGGATACTTCGGGAGCGTGTCGCTACCGATGGACTCGGATGGCGAGCCAATTGACCCGCCTCCAGCCAGGGCATCTTCAAGTCCAGCGCGGGGGGGCATCGCCAAGGCGATCGAGTTCAGACGCCAGAGAACGTGGGGTAAAATGTGGGATGGATCGCGCGAGCGATAGCAATTAAGCAAATAGCGTAGCGCCTTAGAGAACGATTCTGGTGGAAACCCTCTCCACCATTCTCGCTTGCGTGCCAGCACCGCACCAACCCTTCCCCGCGCTGACGAGGTTCGGAGCTACGGCTCTCACATGCGCCATGCCGCTCAACGCTCGTAGATGATGCAGGTCGTGGTGGCGTGGGCGAGCAGTTTGCCGGCTTGGTCGCTCATGCGCGCTTCGGCGGTGGCGGCACGTTTGCCGCGGCTGAGCAGGGAGGCCTCGCCACGGACGAGGCCGGTCTCGACCGTGATGGGGCGGACGAGCGAGATCTTGAACTCCATCGTCGTGAAGTAGAGGCCCGCTTCAAGCGTCGACCAGACGGCGCACGCCATTGCGCTGTCGAGCACGGTGGCGGTCCAGCCCGCGTGAACGGTGCTGATCGGGTTATAGAACGCCTGTTGCGGCTCGCCCTCAAAGACGGCGCGGCCGGGTGTGATCTCCCTCAGGGTAAAGCCGCCCCGCTCCTGGATGGGCGGCATCGGATATCGGCCGGCGATCATCCCTTCCAGAACGTCCATCCCGGAAAGTCCGGCGAGCGTCTGCTCTGGGATCAGGCCATAGCCGCCCCGCGCCTGCATGTTCATGGTCTCCCCCGGCTGCTTCCGCGTTCCCGCCAACTTGACACGACTGCGCCGGTCCGTGCAAAAGGCGCGCGAGCCGGGCGGCCGGGCTTCAGCGGCCGCTTTCCTCTTACCTGCGCGGTAGGCAGTGAGTGAGAGAAGGAGACGCCCATGTCCGACGTGACTCTGACTATGCCCGACGGCGCCAAGCGCCAAGTGCCCAGCGGCACCACCGGGCTCGAGGTCGCCAAATCCATTTCCCCGTCGCTGGCCAAGCGCACCGTTGCGATGGTGTTCGGTGGCGCGCTGTCGGACTTGTCCGATCCCATCACGCAGGACGCTGAGATCAAGTTTGTCTCGCGCACCGATCCCGAAGCGCTGGAACTGATCCGGCACGACGCCGCGCACGTGATGGCGGAGGCTGTGCAGGCGCTGTGGCCCGGCACCCAGGTCACCATCGGACCGGTGATCGACAACGGCTTCTTCTACGACTTCGCCAAGGCCGAACCTTTCGTGCCCGACGATCTGGCGAAGATCGAGAAGAAGATGCACGAGATCATCGCCAAGAATGCGCCGTTCACCAAGCAGTTCTGGTCGCGCAGA
>JAKAXS010000244.1 GCA_021816505.1 Pseudomonadota bacterium | reverse complement strand
CCGATCTACCTAGTAACCTATCTACGTGATTCCGACATGGGGAGGTTCCATGACCATCACTACCCTATCTAGCCGCGAGTTCAACCAAAAAGCGAGTGAAGCCAAACGGGCAGCAAAACGCGGGCCAGTATTCATCACGGACCGAGGGCTTCCGTCTCATGTTCTGCTGAGTATCGAGGAATATCAGCGAATCACCGGACAGCGATGCAATATCGCGGATGCGCTTGCCCTGCCTGACAGCGAGGAATTTACGGTGCCGAAGGTAAGCATCCACCTCCGTCCGGCAGACTTCGCCTGATGTTCCTGTTGGATACCAACGTGCTGTCCGAACGTGTTGCTGCTATCCGAGGACACTGCATCCCAAGCTATTGGAGGTCGAAACGATGGGGTTGTCCCACGGTCTTTCGACAAGGATACAGCTTGTACCTACCCCTAACGGCGCTTCGCCGACGTCCTCACGGACGCCTGCGCACGGCTCGAGGCCGATGTGGGTCGCCACTCCTTCATCGTAGTGGACTTGCACCCCCCACTCCTTACCGGTCTCCCGGTGCACCTGCGTGAAAACGCCAACGCGACGCAGGACCCCAGCCGGGGCTGGCACGGGCCAGTTTCGCAGCGTCGCGTTCGAAGATAAAGCTTGCTAGCCCTTGAGATATGCCTTCGCCGGTCGCCTTAATGTAGGCCTCCCCTAACGTCCAGAAACGGAAAAACATCCTCGCCTGCAGGGTCTCGTCTCGGCAGTCGTGCAACGCTGCCTGCATCTCGGGCGCGAAGGCGAGGCGGGCGATATCCATCAAATCCGTCGTCATGCGGACAGGTTCGACATCAATGCCCACTTGGCTGCCGGAAATAGCGATCGCCACTAAGCCGCGCGTGTGGCTCACGTTGAAATGGATCGGTGCCGATGGCAGGAGCAATTTGCCCTTGCGGCCAGAGACAAAACTCAGACTCTGCGGGGTCGCGCCCAGCATGTCGGCGAGCAGGGCCCGTAGGCCGGCACGTGCGGCGGCGCAGGTCCAGCGGTTAGCCTCGTCATGGAAGCGAAATACTCGAGCCTGCTCGCCTAGGTCCAGATGTGGAAGGAATTCGTTAGACCGCGTTGCAAGCGGCTCGGCGAACCATAACCAAAGCTCGCCTGGTGTCGGGAGACGCTTTGGGACGGCAGCGATGGTGCGTAGCACCTGGGATTCCAGCGGAGCGGCCACATTGCGCTCCAGGGCCCATGCCCAGGCGATCCCAGCGGGCGGCTCGGAAAGGGTGTGGACAAGGCTATCAAGCTCGGCAGGCATTTAGGGCGATGTCCCGAAAATTGTTGCCTTAGGCTCAATACCTCCTCCATGGTGTCCTTGGCGGCTCACAACATCGGTTCTCCAATGGAATCTCCTATATATCAAACATCTACTGTCCCTCCGGCAGAGCCGGGAGATTTCCTGCTTTTTTGTTAACCTGACGGTGCCCGTCCAATCTCCTGCCGATCGCTTCCGCCAGCGTCTCGATGTTTGGCGTTTCAAAGAACTGGCCATGTCCACCGCTGACGATATCGACCGTATATCCTGCCGGATATGCGGTACGAAATATGGCGTCAGGGTCCGCCCCTGGAGTGTAGGGGTTGAACTCACTGTCGCGACCAAAAATCAGTGCGACCTGGCCATCGTAGGGTTCGAACAAGCATAGTTCCATCAGGAAGAGCAGCGACACCTCTCGGCCGAGTTCGCGTAATCGAACCGCAATCGCATAGGCAATTATGCCAGCTTGGCAGTTGCCTCCGAGAAGAAAGGCTCCGTAGGGCTGCAACCCGATCATCTCCGCCGCGTAATGCGCTGCAATCGCTCGAATATTCGCCTCCGAATACTCCATGATGAGATATCCCGAACGCATGCCATGTACGGGCTGATCGGATCCGAGATATTCCGCAAGCTGCGTAAGCTCGCGATGGCCCTGCAGACACCAGAATAGCCCTTTTTGAGATCCCGCTTCATTTATCGTCACGATGAACGAATCCAGCGATGAGCGGAATCCGGTCCAGGTCTTCACATAAGTGTGCTGCCGCTCCAATATTTCTTCGATCGACGTCGCTTCGCCCTGAGCTGCCGGAGCTTCGCCAACCTCGGCAGGATCCATGATCGTTTCGGTCGGTTCAGCGATGGCATCGTCGCCGGTGCGTTGAGACTCCTGTGCCGTCTTGCTGCCGTCTGTGAGACGTTCGACGAGAGCTGCCGGTGTCGGCGATTCGAACATGTATTGAATCGGCAGCTCGATACCTGCGCGCTCGCGTAGCATAGACTGTACTTTCACCGCCAGCAGCGAATGGCCTCCGAGCTCGAAGAAATTGTCTTCGGCGCCCACCTGTTCCCGGCCCAGCACCTCCTCCCAAACGCCAGTGATCAGCGCCTCCGTCGGCGTCCGTGGCGCGACATAGGCCTCGTGTATTTCGGAGCGACCGGGCGCAGGCAGGGCCTTGCGGTCGATCTTGCCGTTGGGCGTGAGCGGGAGCGCGTCGAGTCGCACGAAGGCGACGGGAACCATGTAGTCGGGCAGGCTCTCGCGCAGATGTCGGCGCAGCTCGGCGGTAAGATCCTCGGGCGCGTCCGCCGCCGCCGCGACATAGGCCGCCAGACGCTTGTCGCCCGAAACGTCCTCGCGCGCGACCACCGCCGCCTCCCGCACCGCAGGATGCCGACCCAGAACCGCCTCGATCTCCCCAAGCTCGATCCGGAAGCCGCGGATCTTCACCTGGTCATCCAGACGACCCAGATATTCCAGGTTGCCGTCCGGCAGCCACCGTCCCAAATCGCCGGTCTTGTACATGCGGGCGCCAACGTGGCCGGCCTCGACGGCGAACGGATCGGGCAGGAACCGTTCGGCGGTGAGATCGGGACGGTTCAGATAGCCGCGCGCCACCCCGTCGCCGCCGATGTGGATCTCCCCAGCCACCCCGACCGGAACAGGCTGTAAATGAGCGTCCAGAACATAGATTCTGGTGTTGGCAATCGGACGACCGATGTGCGGCGCGCGGTGCGCGGTGTCCTGCGCCGAAACTTCGGCGCAGGTGCTCACCACCGTATTCTCGGTTGGCCCGTAATGGTTGACGACGCGAAACGGCAGGGTGGAAGATGGTCGTCGTCCGAGCCTGTCGCCTCCGGTCAGCAGTGCTCGCAATGCACCCTGCTCCGGCCACTCCCCGATCAGCGCCGCCTCCGCCAGCGGCGTCGGGAGGAAGGTTAGAGTGATCCGCTGCTCCACGAGCCAACGGACGAGCCGGACCGGGTCCAGACGCGTCGCCTCGTCGGTGATGTGCACGCTAGCGCCCGCCGCGAGATACGGCCAGATTTCCCAGACCGAAGCGTCGAAGGCCAGGCCGGCAATTTGCGTCGCACGATCCGTAGGCACGACCTCATATGCCTGCCGGTGCCAGCCAACCAGATTGGCCAGATTGCGGTGGCCAACCATCACGCCCTTCGGCTGTCCCGTTGAGCCGGATGTGTAGATGACATAGGCGAGATTGTCGGGAGTTGCGTCGCAGCGCGGCGGCGTATCCGGCAGCGCGTCGATCTCCGGCCCGTCGCGATCCATGCACAGGATGTTTCCGAACGCCGGCAAGCGGTCCAGCAGCGTCTGCTGGGTGAGCAGCAGGGGTGCTCGCGCGTCCGACAGCATGAAGGCAAGCCGCGCTTGCGGATAGGCAGGGTCGAGCGGCAGATAAGCCCCGCCCGCTTTCAATACGCCCAACAGGCCGACGATCAGATCCAGCGAGCGCTCGAGACACACGCCCACCAGCGTCTCCGGGCCAACCCCCAACGCGACCAGACGATGCGCCAACCGGTTGGCGCGACGGTCGAGCTCGCCATAGGTCAAATACTGATCTTCAAACGCCGCCGCCACGGCGTCGGGCGCGCGCGCGGCCTGCTCCTCAAACAGTTGATGAACGCATTTGTCCCGCAGATAGTCGACCATCGTGGCGTTCCAGTCGTAGAGGACGGTGCGGCGCTCGTCGTTCATCAATACGCTGAACTGACTTAGAGGAATATCCTGCGCGGACTCTACGGCCCGACAAAACAGGTCCAACAGACGCTGCATATGATCCGTCAAGCAATCAAGGCGGTAATGCGAAGGGTTGCCATCAAGATCGATACGCAGGCCGCCGGTTCTTTCGCTTCCATACAGGGTCAAAGAGAGATCGAATACGGGGCCATTCGAAACATTGTGAACTTGAACAGGACAACCGGCAAAGTCAGGGACGAAGTCGAAAGACATTACATTGACGATCACCCCATGAAGGCTATTTACGTTCGGCGGTAATTGTAAGTCGTGGCGCAGATCTTCACTACGATAGCGTTGATGACGAAACGCGTCGCGCATCGTCCTCGACGCTTCCCGTATGAATTCTTCAAAATTCAACTGGGGATCGATGGTCAGCCGTAGCGGCAAGACATTCACCACCATGCCGTCGGAGTTACGCACCTTCGCACCCACTCTGGCGCTCGCGGCCATACCTATGACGATGTCGGACTCACCGGTGAAGCGACTGAAATAGAGCGCCGCCGCCGCCGTAACGACTTGAGCGAGACTTGCCCCAGAAGCACCGCCCAAGGTCCGCAATTTCTCCGCCACCGGATTGGGGAGGAAGTCAGTGACGCGGAGGAATTCGCGTGGCGGAATCACGGCCGGCGGTTTCCCCGATAGGGTCGCCTGTTTCAGCCCATCCTTGAGCCGAGCCATCCAATAGTTCCGATCGCGGGCATATCGTGCGGATGCTATGTAGCTCTCTTCCTCGCGAAGGGTATCGAACCAGGAACTCGCATTTTCCGTCTCAACTGGAGATCCCCTGAGCAACGAGGCATAGCGCAGCGCCACTCTCCGCACGAAACGGGTCCCGCTGTACCCATCGGAAACGATGTGATGATTGCGGTGGTAATAAAAAAAGCAGTTCGCGTTTACTTTGAAGATAGCAAAAGCACAAAGCGGTCCGCGAGTGAGATCGCAATGACTCTGCATATCCCGTCGCATCCATGCCTCGGCCATAGCACGGGCGTTCGCATCCTCGATCAGATCGAAGTAGGGGACGTCTAAAACT
>JAKAXS010000243.1 GCA_021816505.1 Pseudomonadota bacterium | reverse complement strand
TTGTTGAGCGTGTCGAGCCTGACGGCAATGCGCTGCGCTTCGATCTCGTCCTCGCAGCACAACAGGCGTGCGCCCAGTGCGGCATCGCTGATGCGCCCACCCGCATTGATGCGCGGGCCCAGAATGAAGCCCAAGTGGTACGGCGTCGGAGCCTGGTTGATACCCGCGGCATCTGCCAGCGCACGCAGGCCGACATTTTCGCGCGATCGCATCACGGCGAGGCCCTTGGTGACGTAGGCCCGGTTCAAGCCGGTCAGCGGCACGACGTCGGCGACGGTGGCAAGCGCCACCAGATCCAGGCTCTGGAGCAGATCCGGCGGACGAACGTCGCCCGCGTAGAACTCGGCCTGACGCAGATGACGCGTTACCGCGACGAGAACGAGAAACACCACGCCCGCCGCACACAGGTGGCCCTGGCCGGAGACGTCGTCCTGCCGGTTTGGGTTCACGAGGGCATGAACGTCCGGCAGCCGGTCATCAGCTTGGTGATGATCGATGACGACGACGTCGCGCCCCAGCGGCTTGGCTGCAGCCAGGGCATCGAAACTCGTCGTGCCGCAGTCCACCGTCACGATCAGACCGGCGCCGTCCTTGATCAAGTGCTCAATCGCAGCCGCATTGGGGCCGTAACCCTCGGTGATGCGGTCGGGAATGTAGATGCGCGAGGCGATGCCGTGATGCGTGAGGAACCGCGCAAGCAGCGCCGACGAGCAGGCCCCGTCGACGTCGTAGTCGCCGAAGATCGCCACCTTCTCGTTGCGCGTCACGGCCGCGGCGATGCGTGCCGCCGCCTTGTCCATGTCCCGCAGCGTGCTGGGATCGGGCATCAAGGCTTTCACGGTGGGATCGAGGAACACCGGCACCGCGTCTGGCGTGATGCCGCGCGCCGCCAGAACGCGGCCCAGAAGATCGGGCAGGTTGTGATGCTGTGAAATCGTCGCCGCAATATTGCGCTGGGCGGCGGCAAGCCGCTCGCGCCAGACATTGCCCTTGACGGAGCTTTCGACGCCGAGGAACGCTGAGCCCTCTGCGGCGTCGCGCGCGTCGGAATCGACCGCGGCTTTTCTCAATGCGACCATCAGCCAGGACGTAGCGCGATTCTTGGCGGCCTTGAACGGAACACGACCCGTTATCCAGGGTTGAAAAGCCGCTACAAACAAGCGGCAGGCGAGGCGAAGGAAGGCCAAAGCCTCGCTGAATCAGTGGGTTCTCGCGCCACACTGCGGCCGAATAAGCTCAGCACTTCTTCTTCGTTCGCTTCCCCCGGTCACTTGCATAGCTTGATCTCGACAGCAGTCACCGCACTTCAACGAGGAGAAAGTTTCGATGTCCCGCAAATTGTCACGCAAGCTTGCACTTGCCCTAAGCGTCGGATTGGCCGGCAGCTTGGCCACCAGCGCCCTGGCACAAAGCACGCTGCTCAACGTGTCGTATGACCCGACGCGTGAGTTTTACCAGGAATACAACGCGGCTTTCGCAAAGCATTGGAAAGAGAAGGGTGGCGATGCCGTCACCATCAAGCAGTCGCATGGCGGCTCCGGCAAGCAGGCGCGCGCCGTCATCGACGGTCTCGAAGCCGACGTCGTGACGCTGGCCCTCGCTTACGACGTCGATGCGCTGAACAAGAACGGCGGGCTGATCCCCACCGATTGGCAGAAGCGCTTGCCGAACAATGCAGCACCCTACACGTCGACGATCGTCTTCCTCGTGCGCAAGGGCAATCCCAAGGCGCTCAAGGACTGGAACGACCTCGGCAAGGACGGCGTGGAAGTCGTGACGCCGAACCCGAAGACCTCGGGCGGTGCGCGCTGGAACTACCTTGCCGCATGGGGCTACGCGCTCAAGCAGCCGGGTGGCAGCGATGCAACGGCGAAGGAACTCGTCACCAAGATCTTCAAGAACGTGAAGGTGCTCGACTCCGGCGCCCGCGGCTCGACGACGACGTTCGTTGAACGCGGCATCGGCGACGTTCTCCTCGCTTGGGAAAACGAAGCTCACTTGGCTCTGAAGGAACTCGGCCCCGACAAGTTCGAGATCGTCACGCCGTCGATCTCCATCCTCGCCGAGCCGCCGGTTTCGGTCGTCGACAAGAACGTCGACAAGCACGGCACCCGCAAAGCAGCCGAGGAATATCTCAACTTCCTCTACTCGGCCGAAGCCCAGGACATCGCCGGCAAGCATTTCTATCGCCCGCGTGATGCCGCAGCTCTCACCAAGTACGAGAAGAACTTCGAGAAGGTGTCTCTGTTCACCATCGACGAGGTGTTCGGTGGCTGGGACAAGGCACAGGCCACGCACTTCTCCGACGGTGGCATCTTCGACCAGATTTACGGCAGCAAGGGCTGAGCTTGCTCTCGTGAAGTGAAGACCGCTGCGCCGATCCTTTCGGTGCAGCGGTTTCCTCACTCAGACCAAACGACAATCTTCCGCATCTCGAAACAATCGACCACCCACGTCAGCCCAGGCCCAACACGAAGGAGAAGGGTGCCATGAAACACGAACCGCATCGCTCTTTCGCGCGGCTCTACACGTCAGACCTCACGCCGCCGGTCGCCGGCGCCACGTGTCGAATGTGTCTCTGTCGCAGCGGCGTTTGAAGCCGCGCCCAACACCACTCACCCACCAGACACAGACCCACACTACGAGGTTCCACCATGGCGACCACGCTGATCATTCCTGGCTTGCACAACTCCGGCCCCGACCATTGGCAGAGTTGGTTCGAAGCCCACGTCCCCGGCTCCGTCCGCGTCATCCAGCGCGACTGGCGCGATGCCAATCTCCCTGACTGGGCAAGCCGCGTCCGCCGCGAAATCAATCGCATCCCGGGCAAGCTCTTCATCGCAGCACATAGCTTCGGCGTGCTTGCCGCGGTGCAGGCCGCTCAAGATCACTCCGACCGCATCGGCGGCGCGCTTCTCGTTGCGCCTGCCGATCCCGAGCGCTTCAACGTTGCCGATTACCTGCCGCAACAGCCGCTGGTATTCAACTCGGTCGTCGTCGGCTCCACCAACGATCCCTGGATGCGCCACGATCGCGCGGCCCACTGGGCGGATACGTGGGGCAGCGACTTCGTCAGTCTCGGCGCCGCCGGTCACATCAACGCCGACAGCGGTTTCGGACCGTGGCCCGAGGGCCTGGCTCTGTTGCTGCGGCTGCGCCGTCAGCATGCCGCGAATCTCGATCGCGTTACGCCGCTGACTACGATTCGCGCACAGCCGACCGTACTGCGCCCGGCGGCTCGCACGACCAGGATCGCAGCCGCGATCTGACACCACCTGAGCATCGAAAACACGAAAACGCCGCGAGCTGGAGGCCCGCGGCAACCGCCAGCCCACGTCTGCCGAGACCGCTCTGTGACAAATTCAACTCACAGATAATTCGAAGCGACGACACTTGTCACATTGGCGTTGACCGAACGTCAAAAGACGCAAGAATAGCAAGTAATATCAATAGGATAGTATCGCAGACACCTATCTGCAATGACGGAGAGAATGGGGATGTACGGGGATATCAGAAAGCAGCTTCTGCTCGGGGTCTTTGCCCTTGCAGGCACGGTGGCGATCGCGGGGGCGAGCCCGGCTTTGGCTGCGGATCTCGGCGGCGATTGCTGCGCGGATCTGGAGGAGCGGATTGCCGAACTCGAAGCCACCACGGCTCGCAAAGGCAACCGCAAGGTCTCGCTTGAGATCTACGGCCAGGTCAACGAATCGATTCTCTTCTGGGACGATGGCGAGGAGAGCAACGCTTACGTCGTCACCAACGACAACTCTCGTTCGCGCATCGGGTTCCGTGGCAAGGCCAAGATCAACAGTGATCTCGAAGCGGGCTACCGCATCGAAATCGGTATCCGCACGGCGAACTCGAAGCGCTTCACTCAGCTCAACGACGAAGGCGACGACACCGCCTCGGACGTCGGCCTGGATCTGCGTGACAGCCACTGGTTCTTGAAGAGCAAAACGTTCGGTACGGCATCCGTAGGTCTGCAAGGTGAAGCGACCGACGCGATCACCGAATCGAACCTCACGCAGACCAAGGACTTTTCCAAGTACTCGGACGTGGAAGATACCGGTCTCGGCCTGATCCTGCGGTCCTCCGCGAATGGCCAGTTGGCGGCATCGACAGGTGCCGGCTTCAGCACCCTGACCTACCGTCGCCTGATCGGCGATGCCGGCGACCAGCCGGGTGAAGGCGATCGCCGTCATAATCTTGTGAAGTACGAAACGCCGACCTGGAACGGGTTTACGGCGTCGACGTCTTGGGGCGAGGACGACGTCTGGGATATCGCGCTGCGCTATGCCGGCGAGTTCAAAGACTTCAACGTCGCCGCAGGCATCGGCTACGGCAAGCAGCGTGACGGAGCCGACACCAACACGTCGTGCAACGCCACAATCGCTGGCGACCAGCAGTGCGACCAGTTCGGTGGCTCGCTGAGCGTTCTCCACACGCCGACGGGACTCTTCATCAACGCCGCGGCGGGCATCAAGACCGATGATCTGCTGAACGAAACGGTTCGCTTCGCCGGGCAGAATGCCGATGACGAGCAGGAGTTCTGGTCGCTTCAGGCAGGCATCGAGAAGAAGTTCGTCGAACTTGGCAAGACCACGATCTACGGCGAGTACTATGACTACGAGGGCGGCGCCAACGCACGACGTGTGGTTACCGGTGCCGATCCGATCAATCCGTTTGCCAACGCCGCTGGTATCTGGTCGACCAACGTTGAAGTTTACGGCTTCGGTATCGCCCAGGGCCTCGATAAGGCAGCGACGGTTCTCTATCTGTCGTACCGCCACGTCGAAGCTGATCTGAAGCTGAAGGAAATCACTGCCAACACCGCTACCGGCGTTGCTGATGGTGGAATCGTAGATTCACCCCTCGAGGATCTCGACCTGGTCCAGGCGGGCGCGATCATCAAGTTCTGATCCGATTACAGCGCAGACTGAAGAAAGGCACACGCAGCGAAAGCTGCGTGTGCCTTTCCTGTTGCGACTTTAGTGCAACAGTTGTGACGCTGGGATGACAAGGACGCTCTCAAACTCTGTACAATTTGGGCAACTTATAGGCGAAATGTCCGCTCAAT